>JAAZLP010000159.1 GCA_012799265.1 Phyllobacteriaceae bacterium
CGGCTGGGTCGTCTGCTGACGCAAAAACTGCGCATCCTCGACGAAAACCGGTCTTGAGCGCGATACAGCACCGACTACGGTTGGCACACTGGCCTCGTACCGATTCCGTATGCGAACAGTTTCACGCTTTTTGAAATCGACACCATCGAGGTGCTCGATGAACGTCGTGACGAAATGCTGGCGTGTCTGTTCGCCATCACTGACTATATCAATGCCAGCTCGCTGCTGGTCGAGAAGCGACAGGCGCAAGGCGTCCTGCTTGCCCTCGGATAGGTCGGCGCCCTGCAGGCGCCAGGGCGACCAGAGCTTTTCCGGCTGGGCGAGCCAGGATGGCTTGGGCAGGCTGCCAGCGGTCGAGGTTGGGAGAAGTGTGTTCATCAGGGTGTCCTGGGTATGGGCGATCAGGCGGCATGGCTGGCAGACCAGTGCTCAAGCACGGGTCCATAGGGTTCGATGAAATGTGCGGCAGCGAATTTCGCCTGTTCGGTCGCCAGGCGACTGCGTTCCTCCCGGTCGTAAACAACCCGGGTAAGCGAATAGTCCTTATGGTCGAGCCGAGGCTGAAACACCGCCCCGGCGGCCGCATTGGCGTTGTAAATCTCGGGTCGGTAGATCCGCTGGAACGTCTCCATCGTGCTGATGGTGCTGATCAGCTCGAGGTTGGAGTAGTCCTGGAGAAGGTCGCCGATAAAGTAGAACGCCAGCGGCGCGACGCTGCCTGACGGCATGAAGTAGCGAACCCGCATGCCCATCTTTCCGAAATACTGATCGGTCAGGGAGGGGTCATCCTGCCGGTATTCGACCCCCATCACCGGGTGGTGGTTTTCCGTCCGGTGGTAGGTCTTACTGGTTGAGGCGCTGATGCAGATGACGGGCGGCTTGCCGAACTGCGCCCTATACGCCTCGGAGCGCAGGAAGCTCGTGAACAGGCGGCCGTGCAGGTCGCCAAAATTGTCCGGCACGGTGAAGTCCGCCCGGTTCCTGTTGTGCTCGGGAAGGACGACGCTAAAGTCGTAATCCCTCACGTAGGAGGAAAAGTTGTTGCCGACGGTCCCGGCGATGCACGCGCCAGATAGCCTGTCGTGGATTGTGGTCTCAAGCATTTCGATCAGCGGAAACGCCTCTCCGCCGGCGATGCTCATTTCCGCAGAAATGATTTTGAGTTCGACCGAATAGCGATCGGAAGTGGGATTGTCCCAGCAGGCGAGCGCGTTGAAGCGGCTATCGATCATCCTGAGGGCATTCCAGAGGTTTTCCTGCCGCGCCTCGCCCCTTGCCAGATTGGCGAAGTTGGTGGTCAGGCGCGTGCTGTCGGAAGGACGGTAATCCTCGTCGAACGGTATGCTCTTGATTGTAAATGTAGTGACCGGATCTTCAGTCAGAGACATCATTGCCCCAATTGTTGGGGGCATGGGTCAGCGGACACCTAGCAGAGGACGCACACATGCGACCTGCACTGCGGCTCACTGGGACACCCCGCCCGTGGACGTTATCTTGCCGAGGCAGGTCTCCTGGCTCGCGGGTCAGGGCTTCAGTCCGTCTTCCCAGGGTCTTTCCCCAGTGACATGCAGGACATCGGCTCGCCGCTTACAGTTGCGGGGGCAGCGTCGGAATCCCGCAAGCGGTACACCGACTTCCCTCTTAGCCCCGGGTTGCACGCAACGCCGGGGAACCTAGGCATGCGCAACATCCAACAGACCAAGCGCACTGTCAACCCTGATATAAAGAAATCTTTATATCCACTTGCAGGGATGGTCTGGAGACCATGAAATCGCTTAACCGCGTTAGATAACGCGCGCGCCATGCAGTTCGGATGAGGCCATCCAAACCTGCGGCGCTTGGCATTCTTTCCCTATCCCGGATATAGGCCGAAAAGGATTTCGAATACCTCCTTGGATGAGCAGAACAGTGACTTTTGACGATCCCTCCCCGCAAACCCGCCTGTCGGAATCCGATCTCATTGAAGTGCGCAAGTCGGTGCCAGACGCTATCTCGCTAGGTTCGGATCACAGGAATCGACAAATCTTACGCCGGCTAAAGACCGCCGCGCGCCGGGCTGGCGCAATTGAAGTCACCATCGATGGTTCTGATATCATCTGCACCTTCCCGTCCAAGGAGAAGGCTGATCAATCCGGGCGAGCTTTCGCTGAAATTCTCGATGCAGCAGAGAGCGACCGTGTGCCGCCGAAAGTGCTGGAAGAAGCGTTGATGATCAGCTCAAAAGAGCGGTCGGCGTGGACGAAGGCAGGTCTTATACGAACGTCGGGCCACGAAGTATTTCATTCCGGGAGGCAGGCAATTCGTGTGCCGCTTTATGCCTCTGCAGAGGTCCGTCGCTTGCGGCAGGATTTCTCGCAAGTCGAGCTCTGGCGGGCCTCCACGCTCTGACTTTGGTCCTACACATTTACTCAGCGTCGTCGCTCAGAATAGACCTATAGAATACACGCTGATGACCAGATTCCAGTTCCGGGTGAAAAATGGAAATCAAATCCCGTAGGACCAGGTCAGGCCTCAGCGTGCCGAGCTCATAGAATTGGATGCCTCCATTCTCTCCTTTAAGAGCGTCTGGCATCCACACTTGCCCAGACAAAGCGGCAGGCAGTTGAGCCAGGCGGGGATCATCTGCTTCAATGTCCGATAGGCGGCTGTATGAATTAGAGGCATGTATCCAGAAATCAGCCTCCAACGCAGAAACAATCAATCGCTCCAAGTCGTGGATCTGAAAACTGCCAGTGCTGGTGTTGTCGCTAAATATGTAACGACCGCCAGCATCCCGAATGGCGTTTGCAACAAAACTTTCTCCACCAGCTGCGAAAAAAATTCCCTCATACGCTGCGCCGCTTAACACCTTGGGCCTCGCCTCTTCAGGCAAACTCGAAACTAATGATGAAGCCTCAAGATAATCCCGGGCGATCTCTTGATAGATGCCATTGGCCTTCTCCTCATCATTGAAGAACGTCGAGGTAAACTTCACCCACTCAGCCCGGCCCAATGGCGTATTTTCCTGATAATCAGCATGGTGAATTACCGGGATGCCAATGTTCCGAATGGTCGCAAGTTCGGCTGAACTGCTACCGGCGCTCATGAATGCGTCTGGCCACGAAGCAACAACTTTCTCGGCATCAAGAACGCCGTTCGGTTCGAATTCGACGACATCCATTGAGGCGACCCGCTCAACCACCGAAGGCAGCGAAATATAGTCCTTATGTGCGACACCAGTAATGGCAGCTAGCCTGCCTAGTGCCTCCAGAGAGGGGTTCTGCGTGGTGCTGCCTACAAACACTGACTGAATGGGTATAGTGATCGTAGCAGCAATTGATATATCCAAATCTGGAACAGGTGCCCCACACTGCACCAAGAGGTAAGTTTCCGCCCGCCCACCAGAATAAGGACGTGGAACCGTCACTAGTTTATAGTATCCATGATACTCGACCGAGAAATTTGAAGCTGCCTCAACCACCGCCTTTTCCGGGAAATAATCGGCCTGCTCCGAGAAATCCTCGATGCAGACACGCGTATCCGCCGCTTCAGCATGGACTGTTCCCGACATAACCAGTGCTAGAACGACCCAAATCTTGCACATGTCATGCATTTTCGGTGCCGGCAGTTGTGGAAGTTACAAACCGAATGGAACGCCCGAGTTCCTCATAGCTGGTCCCATGCTGTTCATGATCGCCAACGGTCAACTTCCAGCCCTGTTCACTCATCACTACTTGAATTCCGTCTAGTTCTCGGTCGAAGCTAGGGGCGAACCCCTCCCTTTGCAGTAGCGTCGATGCTAGCCTAATCCGCGGCTCAGGCCCAATCACACAGGCCGTTCCCAATAAGGGGTTGCGTGCGACGACAGTGCGATCGGCTGCTGAAAACGCAACAAGGGGACTTGAGAAAACAGCCCCAATCGTGCCGTTCTCAATCAGGTCTTCAGGCGCTCCTACGTCGAGGTCACCGCGCCGATTGAGCAGCCAGATGACATCCGCCGTGCGCAGGGCTAGATCCAAATCATGGCACGACAGGACTACGGCCATGGACGTGGTACGTGCCAAGTTTCTTAGGGTTGTCAGTAACTCCGCTCTCGCAGTGACGTCCAGAAACGCTGTGGGTTCATCTAGCACCAATATTTTGGGCTGCTGGGCGAGTGCACGTGCGACCGTGACACGCTGTCGCTCTCCATCGGACATCTCGTCGACGCTTCGCGTAGCCAGGTGCGCGGCGCCGACAAGATCAAGAGCTTGCCGAGCGATAAACTCGTCATGTTTGGTGAGGGAGCCCGCCCAATTGGTATAGGGATATCGGCCCAATTCAACGAGCTCTAAGGCGGTCATTGCACCCAGAGATAGTTTGTCCGTAAGGACCAGTCCTACATTTTTCGCCAGGTCGACCTGAGGCAGGCGCGCGATGTCCCTCCCCTCGATTTCGATCCGTCCAAAGAGAGGCGGCTGTGAGCGCGCCAAAGTCCGCAACAGTGTGGATTTACCGCCGCCATTCGCACCGAGTAGGATTGTGACTTCGCCCCCGTTCAGGTCGAGGTTCAAATCAGACAATACGAGTGAGGTTGACCTGCGACTTTTATAGCCGACAGAGACACCTCGCAGTTGCATCAACGGAGAACTCACCACGCGATCCCCCGGCGCGATCGCAGGATAACGAAGATGACGATTGGTGCCCCCACCAGGGCCGTGACCGCGTTAATCGGCAAAATTCCCATTTGGCCAGGAGCAAGCGAGGCAAGTTGCGCAACAAGCGCAAATTGCGCGCCCAAAAGCGCAGAAACTGGCACGAGTATCGCGTGGTCTGAGGTCCTGGTCACAGCGCGCGCAAGATGCGGGACAGCGACACCGAGGAATGCGATGGGACCACAATAAGCGGTTACAGCCCCGGCCATAAGGGAAGCGGACCCCATTGTGGCCAGCCGAGTAAGCCGCGTGTTCACCCCCATGGACCGAGCGTAATCCTCACCCAGTAGTGTCGCGTTGAGCTGTTTGATGGAGATCGCAGCAACCCCCAGCCCACAACATATCGTACTCAGGAACACGGGCAAATCGGACCAAGAAACGGCGCTGAAAGAACCGAAGCCCCAAGCCGTCCACCGTTGAAGTTGGTCGGGCGATGCGCCGGCAACCAAGACCGTCACGAACGCTGAAACTGCATACCCCACCATCAAGCCAAAAATCAGAACTGTACCGGCATTGCGCAGGTAAGAGGCGATGATGAGGGTCGGAATAAGAATTACCAAAGCGCCCAGAGTAGCAGACAACACAACTGTGATAGATCCCACAAATCCCGTGCTCGCACCAAATACGCCAAACGTGAAACCGCCGGACACCAACACCACCAGCGCTACACCAAGGCTTGCCCCAGACGTCACCCCGAGTACGTACGGATCTGCCAATGGATTTCTCAGTAAGGTCTGCATTTGCAAGCCGGCGACACCCAGCGCGGCTCCAGCAAGCGTAGCCGTAATCGCGCGTGGCATGCGGATAGAGATAACAACGTGGGCCAATGCTGCCTGGTCCGTCTTGCCTAAGAATACCGCCAGGATTTCGCTCACCGAGACAGGCGTTGATCCAACTGTCACAGCCAAGACCAGCATGATTAGCCAGACAAACGACAACGAGAGAATCGTGACGAAATTTCTCATCTGCTCAGCTTCCTTGAGGCAACGGCAGGCGTGCTAGGCGAAGCGCTAGGGGCTAAAAAACGGTGAGGCCGAGCAGTAGATAGCGACTCGGTCGGACCCGAGGATGATGACAAAAAGCAAGCATCCGACGATGAGGTCGACGTGAATGAAGGGACGTCGGCGCTCTGTCAAGCCCCCGCCCTGCTCCAATCTGCACAGCCTCCGGAAAACATCCCGTTGACCAAAACGCCGCCCGAGCTACTATATCTAGCATCAGAGGTTCTCCCGATTCTGAGGAATGGGGAGCTAAGATGGGAATTCGGTGCGCTGATTTCAGCAAATCCGAAGCTGCCCCCGCAACTGTAAGCGGTGAGCAATCGTCCGACAAACCACTGGGTGGCGTCACCCGGGAAGGAAGGATGTGAGCTTTGACCCGCGAGCCAGGAGACCTGCCTCAATCGAACGACGTCAACCGGCGGGGTGTCCGGCAAGGCGAGCGATATGCCGTTGGCCTGTCGTTTTCCTTCTGCACTTCGCCTCGTGAACAAACGAGGCAACATGAATATCACCGTTTATAGTAAACCGTCCTGCGTGCAGTGCACTGCCACAACGCGTGCACTTGACCGCAAGGGTGTCCAATACAGTGTCGTGGATATCACCGCTGATGAGGGTGCCTATTCCAGGGTCTCGGCCATGGGATATCGTCAGGTGCCTGTGGTGGTTGCCGGTGACCAACATTGGGCAGGATTCCGCCCGGACATGATTCGCACGCTAGGCTAAAAGCCCCGTGGGCTGCCTAGTCTATTATTCCAGCACCTCAGAAAACACCCATCGGTTTGTCGGCAAGCTTGGAATTCCAAGCCTGCGGCTGCCGGTGGATGCGGCAAGTGAAGCACCACTGGTTTCTGAAGCGTTTGTGCTGGTTCTGCCCACATACGGAAGCGGAGACGGCAGGGGATCTGTCCCCAAGCCCGTCATCAAGTTTCTCAATGTCGCGGCAAATCGAAGCCTCATTCGCGGCGTGATCGCTGCGGGAAACACAAATTTCGGCACTGGATACGCGCGGGCCGGAGACATTGTCTCGGAAAAGTGTGCCGTACCAGTCCTGTACCGTTTCGAGATGTTCGGAACGGAACAGGACGTTGCCAACGTCAAGCAGGGACTCGAACGGTTTTGGACACGCTCACACTAGATCGGACGGCGCCAAAGCAGGATCAGTCATTAGACTATCACGCTCTAAACGCGATGCTTAATCTCTATGACGAACATGGCAATATCCAGTTCGACAAGGACCGTCAGGCAGCACACCAGTTTTTCCTGCAACACGTAAACCAGAACACGGTTTTCTTCCACAACCTGCGCGAAAAACTGACCTACTTGTGCGCAGAAGGATATTACGAACAAGACATTCTTGATCAGTACTCCTTCAACTTCATTCGCGATCTGTTTGATGACGCCTTTGATAAGAAGTTTCGTTTCCCAACATTCCTGGGCGCGTTCAAATATTATACCAGTTACACGCTGAAAACCTTCGACGGGAAACGCTATCTTGAGCGCTTCGAAGACCGCGTTTGCATGGTTGCGCTAACGCTGGCACGCGGAGACGAGACCCTTGCCCGTGAGCTCGTTGATGAGATCATGTCTGGTCGGTTCCAGCCGGCCACGCCTACCTTCCTGAACGCTGGCAAGAAACAGCGGGGTGAGTTGGTCTCGTGTTTTCTTCTGCGCGTTGAAGACAACATGGAAAGCATCGGGCGATCGATTAACTCGGCACTTCAGCTTTCCAAGCGCGGTGGTGGCGTCGCTTTGAGCCTCACCAATGTTCGAGAGATGGGTGCGCCCATCAAGCATATCGAGAACCAGTCGTCTGGCGTACTGCCAGTTATGAAGCTTCTCGAGGACAGCTTCTCGTATGCCAATCAGCTTGGAGCGCGGCAGGGTGCGGGAGCTGTATATCTCCATGCGCACCACCCCGATATCATGCGGTTCCTCGACACCAAACGAGAGAATGCCGACGAGAAGATCCGCATCAAATCCCTGTCTTTGGGCGTGGTGATCCCAGACATCACCTTCGAGCTCGCTCGCGATAACGAGGACATGTACCTCTTTTCGCCATACGACATTGAACGCGTCTACGGCGTTGCGTTTGCGGAGATTTCCGTGAGCGAGAAATACCGCGAGATGGTTGCGGACAAGCGCATACGCAAGAAGAAGATCAAAGCGCGCGAATTCTTTCAGGTCCTCGCAGAACTTCAGTTCGAGAGCGGCTATCCCTACATCATGTTCGAAGACACGGTGAACAAGGCCAACCCTATCGCGGGCCGCATAACCATGTCCAACCTCTGCTCGGAAATCCTGCAGGTCAGCGAAGCCAGCGAATTCGCCGAAGACCTCAGCTACACCAAGATGGGCAAGGACATTTCGTGCAATCTTGGCTCGCTCAATATCGCAGCGGCCATGGATTCACCGGACTTCGGCAGGACCATCGAGACCGCCATCCGCGGCCTCACCGCCGTTTCGGACATGAGCAACATCACGTCCGTCCCGTCGGTCGCACAGGGCAATGCCGATAGCCACGCCATCGGCCTGGGCGCAATGAACCTGCACGGCTATCTGGCCCGCGAACGCATCTTCTACGGTTCGGAGGAAGGCGTCGATTTCACCAATATGTATTTCTACACGGTGACCTATCACGCCATCCGCGCTTCGAACCTGATCGCCACCGAGCGTCAGGAGACATTCAAGGGTTTTGAAAAGTCGAAATATGCCGACGGCACCTATTTCGACAAATACACCGAGCAGGAGTGGAAGCCCGCCACCGATAAGGTCGCCAAGCTCTTTGAAGATGCCGGCATCCACATCCCGACCCAGGAAGACTGGCTGAACCTCAAGGCCAAGGTCATGATGACCGGCCTTTACAACCAGAACCTGCAGGCTGTGCCGCCGACCGGCTCGATCTCATACATCAACCACTCGACCTCCTCGATCCACCCGATCGTGTCCAAAATCGAGATCCGCAAGGAAGGCAAGATCGGTCGCGTCTATTATCCTGCCGCCTTCATGACCAATGAGAACCTGGAATATTATCAGGACGCCTATGAGATTGGGCCCGAAAAGATCATCGACACTTATGCAGCCGCGACCCAGCACGTCGACCAGGGCCTGTCGCTGACCCTCTTCTTCCGTGATACCGCGACCACCCGCGACATCAATAAGGCCCAGATCTACGCCTGGAAGAAGGGCATCAAGACCATCTACTACATCCGCCTGCGCCAGCTTGCCCTTGAGGGCACTGAGGTTCAGGGCTGCGTTTCCTGCGCTTTGTGACGGGAAGTACCATGAACGCTCACGTAAAGCCGGCCTCCCGCTTCCGCGCCATCAACTGGAACCGTGTCCAGGACGACAAAGACCTGGAAGTCTGGAACCACCTGACGTCCAACTTTTGGCTGCCTGAAAAAGTGCCACTCAGTAACGACATTCCGTCCTGGGCTACACTGACGCCGGATGAGCAGAAGCTGACGATCCGCGTCTTCAC
>JAAZLP010000160.1 GCA_012799265.1 Phyllobacteriaceae bacterium
CTTCCGGCTTTACGTCCTTGGGAATGGTCGCGTTGACCTAGCCCTGATTGACATAAGGGCCGTAGCGCCCGGCCCGAACGGTGATCGGGCCATCGTCGTGCTCAAAGGTCTGGATTGCGGCCACGGCCGTACCGCCGCCGCGCTTGAAACCACCCGCCGCCTTCTGCGCGATGAGGTCAACGGCGCGGTTGATGCCGACGGTGAAGACCTCTTCGACATCCGGCAGATTGGCATATTTGCCATCATGCAGGATGAACGGCCCGTAGCGGCCAAGGCCGGCCGTGATCGGCAGGCCCGTTTCCGGGTGGAGACCAACCTCGCGCGGCAGCGACAAGAGCTTCAGCGCCTGTTCCAGCGTCAGCGTCCCCGGCGCCCATCCCTTGGGGAGCGACGAGCGCTTCGGCTCCTTGCCGTGGCCGAGCTGCACATAGGGACCAAAACGACCGGTCTTGAGGTGAACTTCTTCGCCCGATTCAGGATCGGTACCGAGCACGCCGTCGCCTGCAGCCGCCTCTGATGACGTCCCGCTGGCAGCATCCGAAAGCTGCATCGTGTGCTTGCATTCGGGATAGTTGGAGCAGCCGATAAAGGCGCCGAACTTACCCAGCTTCAGCGACAGGGTGCCGGTCCCGCAGGTCGGACAGGCACGACGATCGGAACCGTCCGCCTTTTCCGGGAAGATGTGGTCCTGCAGCATTTCATTGAGGGCGTCGAGCACCTCGGAGACGCGCAGATCCTTGATCTCTTCGGTGGCGGCCGTGAAATCCTTCCAGAAATCGCGGAGCAGCACCTTGTAGTCGAGCTCGCCGGCGGAAACCTGGTCGAGCTGCTCTTCAAGACCAGCAGTGAAGCCATACTCGACATAGCGGTTGAAGAAGCTTTCGAGGAAGGATGTGACGATGCGGCCGCGATCTTCCGGATGCAGTGCCTTGCCCTCAAGCCGCACGTAGTTGCGATCTTTCAGGGTGGACAGCGTAGCGGCGTAGGTCGAGGGACGACCAATGCCCAGCTCTTCCATCTTCTTGATGAGGCTGGCTTCGGTGTAGCGCGACGGCGGCTGGGTGAAATGCTGCTCGATGTCGACTTTGTTGAGGCTCGGCTTGTCGCCAACCTGCAGCGGCGGCAGCTCGCGATCGTCCTCGTCCTCATTGTCTTCGTCGGACTTGGCCTCAACGCCATAGAGCTTGAGGAAGCCGGGGAACGTAACGACAGAACCGGTCGCGCGGAGCGTAACCGCCCTGCCCGGCACGTTCACGGCAATGTCGACCGTCGTGCGATCGATTTCCGCTGACTTCATCTGGCTGGCCAAAGTGCGGCGCCAGATCAAGCCGTAGAGCTTGGCCTGATCCGCATCGAGATGCAGGTCTTCCGGGCGCTTGAACATATCCGTCGGACGGATGGCCTCGTGCGCCTCCTGGGCGTTCTTGGCCTTGGTCTGATAGATGCGGGCCTTTTCCGGCAGGAACTCCTCGCCGAAATATCGACCGATCACCGAACGCGCCATGGCAATGCCTTCCGGCGCCATCTGCACGGCGTCGGTACGCATATAGGTGATGAGGCCGTCCTCGTAGAGACGCTGAGCAATCTGCATCGTGCGGCTTGGCGAGAGGCCGAGGCGCGACGAGGCGTCCTGCTGCAGGCTTGAGGTGGTGAACGGCGCATAGGGATTGCGCTTGGTCGGCTTCTTTTCAACGTTGGCAACGGTGAACTGGCCGCCTTCGATCAGTTTCTTCAGCGCCGCGGCGTCTTCGCCGGTCTTGATGTCGAGCTTGTCAGTCTTCTTGCCATCCACCGAGAAAAGGCGGGCGTTGAAGTTCTTGCCAGACTGAGCCAGCGAGGCTTCGACGGACCAATATTCATCCGCCTTGAAGCGCTCGATCTCGCTCTCGCGATCTGACACAAGGCGCAGCGCCACGGACTGCACACGCCCAGCCGAGCGGGAGCCCGGAAGCTTGCGCCAAAGGATCGGCGACAGGGTGAAGCCCACAAGATAGTCGAGTGCGCGGCGCGCCAGATAGGCATCGACCAGCGGAATGTCGATATCGCGTGGGTCGGCCATCGCATCGAGAACGGCCTTCTTCGTAATGGCGTTGAACACCACACGCTTGAC
>JAAZLP010000161.1 GCA_012799265.1 Phyllobacteriaceae bacterium
CGCGACTACAAGAACAAGCGCCGTATCATCATCGAGCCAAACGAAGATGGCGTCGAAGCTGTTGAGTACCTGATCCCGAAGGGTAAGCCATTCCACCTCCAGGAAGGCGATGCCATCGAAAAGGGCGAATACATCCTGGACGGCAATCCCGCTCCGCACGACATCCTTGCCATCAAGGGCGTCGAGGAACTGGCACGCTACCTCGTCAACGAGATCCAGGAAGTCTACCGCCTGCAGGGCGTGTTGATTAACGACAAGCACATCGAAGTGATCGTTCGCCAGATGCTGCAGAAGGTCGAAATCGTGGATCCGGGTGAGTCCGGCCTGCTCAAGGACGAGCAGCTCGACAAGCTCGACTTCGATGAACTCAACGACGCACTCATTGCCGAAGGCAAGAAGCCGGCGACCGCTAACCCGGTTCTGCTCGGTATCACCAAGGCATCGCTGCAGACGCGTTCCTTCATCTCGGCCGCTTCCTTCCAGGAAACGACCCGTGTGCTCACCGAAGCTGCCGTTTCCGGCAAGGCCGACCTTCTCGAAGGCCTCAAGGAAAACGTCATCGTTGGTCGCCTGATCCCGGCCGGTACCGGTGCGGGCCAGGCAAAGGCCAAGATGATCGCGACCAAGCGCGACGACCTCATCCTCGAGGAACGCCGCCGCCAGGCCGAAACGGTAAAGCTCGCAGCGCCGGCAGCCGAATAAGCGCCACGCTCACACGAATAGGAAAGGGGCCCGAAAGGGCCCCTTTTTCTTTGCCTTGAAACGGGTTCAGGCCCTGAGGCCCAGATAATCCGTCAGCTCCCGCGCTGCCGCGCCGCCCGCCCGGTTGGCGCCAATGGTGGACGCCGAGGGGCCATAGCCGACGAGATGCACCCGCGGGTCCTTGGCCACCTGCGTCGCCAGCCGCCCGGTCATGACGATGCCGCCGCTGTCCTCGCGGATCTGCAGCGGCGCCAGATGATCGAGTGCGCTCCGGAAGCCGGTGCACCAGAGGATCACGTCCACCGCCAGCGTCCGCCCATCCGCCCAGCGCACGCCATCCGGCGTAATCTCCGCAAACATCTCCTGCCGCTCCAGCGCCCCGCGCTCGCGCATGGCGACGATGGCGGGCGTCAATGGCAAGCCTGTCACCGAAACCACCGCATTGGGCGGCAGACCGGCCCGAACCCGCTCCTCGACCATGGCAACGGCTTTACGCCCGGCCTCCTCGTCAAACGGTCCCTGGCGGAACCGGGGCGGTGTGCGCGTCACCCATGTCGTCTTCGTCACCTGCGAGATTTCGTCGAGCAGCTGGATGGCCGAAATGCCCCCGCCAACCACCAGCACATGCTTTCCGGCAAAGGCATCGGCCGTCACATAGTCCTTCGTGTGCAACTGCTGGCGGCCAAAGGTCTCGGCCCCCGGATAGGCCGGGATATAGGGCTTCTCCCATGTCCCGGTGGCGTTGATGATGCCTTGCGCCGAGAAGATGCCGATATCGCTTTCAACGCGCAGCCGCTCGCCCCGGTCACAGACCACACTCACCTTTGCCGGCCGCTGCACCTTGAGCCCGAAATGCTCCTCATAGGCGGCGAAATAATGCGGCACCGCCACTGACGCCTTGATGCTGGTGTCGGAAGCAAAATCGCTGAAGGCCAGGCCGGGCAGGTCGCGGACGCCATTGACCGTGGTCAGCGTCAGCGACGGCCAACGATATTGCCAGGCCCCGCCGGGCTCCGGCGCGCCATCAAGGACAATGAAGTCCTTCAGGGGGTCAAGCCCCAGATGTTTGAGGTGATATGCGGAGCTCAGGCCTGCCTGCCCTGCACCGATGACCACGATGGGAAGCTTGAGGGCAGGGCGCAGGGATGGGGAAAGCAATGAGGGCTCCTCTTCGGAGCCCTACATTTGGGAATTCGTCCCGGATGTGCAATGGCGGTCTTGGGACCACCGCAGGCCATCAGAACAGGTCGTTGTTCTCGTTTGGCTCGGGGAGCGTCTTGCCATCGGGGCGATCCAGCCCGTCGATCTTGGCCATATCTTCGTCCGTCAGCTCAAAGTCCCAGACCCGGAAATTCTCGCGGGCGCGTTCCGGCTTGCTGCTCTTGGGGATGACGATCAATCCCTGCTGCAGATGCCAGCGGGTAATGATCTGGGCGGGCGACCGGTCGTAGCGGTCTGCGATTTCGGTGATTGTCTCGTCGTCGAGCAGCTTGCTCTCCTTGCCACCCAGCGGGCTATAGCATTCGAGCTTGATGCCCTTTTCGCGGTGATAGTCGCGAATATCGCGCTGCTGATAGGCGGGATGGAGCTCCACCTGATTGACCGCTGGCGTCACGCCGGTTTCGGCAATGATGCGGTCAATATGCTCGGGGAGGAAGTTGGAGACGCCGATCGACCGTACCTTGCCGGCTTTCTGGGCTTCGATCAGTGCCTTCCAGGTTTCGACATAGCGATCGTGCTGCGGTGCCGGCCAGTGGATGAGAAAGAGGTTGAGGTAGTCGAGTTGCAGCCTTTCCAGAGACTCGTTGAGAGATTGCTGTGCCTTTTCAAAGCCTTGGTGGCCGTTCCTGAGCTTTGAGGTGATGAATAGCTGGTCTCGGGCAATGTCGGCTTCTGCGATGGCCTCGCCAACCCCGGCTTCATTGTCATAGCCCTGGGCGGTGTCGATATGGCGATATCCGGCGCTGATGGCAGCGCCGATCACCTCGGGGGCATCTTCTTCTTCCAGCCGCCAGACGCCAAAGCCCAGCTGTGGGATGGAATTGCCGTCATTGAGGGTAATTGAGGGTACGTCAGTCATCGAGTGTCTCCTGCGTCAGTGCGGCCCTTAACGATCAATGGCCTCAGAAGCTCCCCGCCGACAGCCGTGGTTATCGGCGGGGCCCTGCTCACGGGCGGCTATGGTTCTGTCATCGGGGCAGCGCTCGGCGCCCTCATCTTCGGCGTTGTGCAACAGGGCCTCTTCTTTGCCGGCGTTGAAAGCTCGCTCTTCCGCGTCTTCCTCGGCGTCATCCTGCTGCTCGCCGTTATCCTCAACACCTATATCCGTCGCCTCATCACAGGGGAGCGCTGAGCCATGGCCGATACGCCGCTGATCGAGCTGATCGATATCAAAAAGCAATTCGGACCTGTCATCGCGCTCAACGGGGTGTCGGTGTCCGTCCTCCCGGGCGAATGCCACTGCCTGCTTGGCGACAATGGCGCCGGCAAGTCCACCTTCATCAAGACCATGGCCGGCGTGCACAAGCCGACCACCGGCGAAATCCGGATGAATGGACAGAAGGTCGACTTCGCCAATCCGCGTGATGCCATGAATGCTGGCGTCGCCACCGTCTATCAGGATCTCGCCATGATCCCGCTGATGTCGGTAACCCGCAACTTCTGGATGGGGCGCGAGCCGCGGAAGGGCGTCTGGCCCTTCCAGTTCCTCGACATGGACCGGGCCAATCAGGTGACGCTCGAAGAGATGCGCCGCATGGGCATCTCGCTGCGCGAGCCCGATCAGGCCGTCGGCACGCTCTCGGGCGGTGAACGCCAGACAGTCGCCATTGCCCGCGCCGTCTATTTCGGCGCCAAGGTGCTCATCCTCGACGAACCGACCTCGGCCCTGGGCGTGCGCCAGACGGCCAATGTCCTCGCCACCATCGATCGCGTCCGCAAGACGGGAAACGGTATCGTCTTCATCACCCATAATGTGCGCCACGCCATGGCGGTCGGGGATAGATTCACCGTCCTCAATCGCGGCAAGACACTCGGCACCGCCAAGCGCGGCGAGTTGAAGCCGGAGGAACTGCAGGACATGATGGTGGGCGGCGCCGAAATGGCAGAGCTGAGTTCATCCCTCGGCGGCACGGTATAGGGCAGGGCGGGGGCAGCATGTCGGACACTCTGGGCGTCGGTCTCATCGGCACCGGCTATATGGGAAAGTGCCACGCTCTGGCCTGGAATGCGGTCGGCGCGGTGTTCGGCACCAAAATCCGTTCATCTCTCGTTCATCTGGCCGACATTTCCGAAGGATGCGCGCGCCAGAAGGCGGACGAGTTCGGTTTCAAGAAGTCGACCGGAGACTGGCGCAAACTCATCGAAGACCCCGAAGTGGACGTGGTTTCCATCACCACCCCCAATGCCCTCCACCCCGAAATGGCCATCGCTGCCCTTGAGGCCGGCAAGCACGTCTGGTGCGAAAAACCCATGGCGGTTCAACTAGTTGACGCCGAGCGTATGGCCGCCGCCGCCCGCCAGAGCGGCAAGGTCGCCATCCTCGGCTACAACTATATCCAGAATCCCATGATAAGGCAGATCGGCGAACACCTGGCCGCCGGCACAATAGGCCAGGTAAACCACGTCCGCATCGAAATGGACGAAGACTTCATGGCCGACCCCGAAGCACTTTTCTATTGGAAAAGTGAAGCCTCATCGGGGTTTGGAGCGCTCGACGACTTCGTCGTCCACCCCCTGAGCCTCCTCCTGAACCTGCTCGGAACCCCCACCCGCGTCTTCGCCCATCAGGCCAATCCATACCCATCCCGACCGACTCGCGAAGGGACACATCGCGAGGTTGAAACCTATGACATCGCCAATGTCCTCTTCGAAATCGGCAATGGAATCAGTGGCATACTTGCGGCCAATCGCTCCGCCTGGGGCCGCAAGGGTCGCATCGCCATCCAGATCTTCGGCTCGGCCGGCAGCATCCTCTACGACCAGGAGCGCATGAACGAGCTGCAAATCTATAGGGCAGGGGAGCACTTAGCCGGATACACCACTATTCTTGCCGGCCCCAAACATTCTCCCTACGACCACTTTATCCCCGCCCCAGGCCACGGCCTCGGCTTCAATGACCTCAAGATCATAGAGTGCTACGAGCTAATCCGGGCGATTTCTGGCGAAAACGCCCGCGTCGTCGACTTTGACGCTGGCCTCAAGATTGAAAACTGCGTTCACGCCATGGCACGCAGCCATGCCGAAGGACGATGGATCGAGATCACAAACGCGTAGATCATCGCCTTGCCATCTGCCGAACGGTTTTGTTAAATTCCGACCACTTTTAGCTATTCGGTGGAGCAGGGCTGAGCTGCCGGAAATGCAAGGCTCTGCTTCGGATTTATCACGAAAGAATCCTTGACGGGGCGAGTCATCGGCTCTAAACAGCCCCTACCTTAGCGGTCGGTCGTGGTTGTCACGCCGGGTCCCTGCCACCTAGCGCGGGAATCCAGGGCAATCAAACACACTGTCGGGTAACTAGACGAAGTAAATCCTTGTGCGCATGACTGCTGCCCTTTTCGGGTGGGTGGTCCGCTGCAACTGAGGCGCTGCCGAAACCCTGAGTGGGCCGGGCGAGCGCCGCTTTGGTTTGCTTGTGTTGACCGTATAATTTTGGACCAATGGAAAGAGCGCAATGCCCACCATTAATCAGCTGATCCGCAAGCCACGCGCCAGCAAGCCAAAGCGGAACAAAGTTCCGGCCATGGAGGCTAACCCGCAAAAGCGCGGCGTATGCTCCCGTGTGTACACGACGACCCCGAAGAAGCCGAACTCGGCTCTGCGTAAGGTTGCCAAGGTTCGCCTGACCAACCAGCGTGAAGTGATTTCGTACATCCCGGGTGAAGGTCACAACCTTCAGGAGCACTCCGTTGTGCTCATCCGTGGCGGCCGCGTTCGCGACTTGCCAGGTGTTCGTTATCACATCCTGCGTGGTGTTCTCGATACGCAGAGCGTCAAGGATCGCAAGCAGCGCCGTTCGCACTATGGCGCGAAGCGTCCGAAGTAAGGAGTTATTGAGTCATGTCCCGTCGCCACCGTGCAGAGAAGCGTGACGTTATTCCCGATCCCAAATTCGGCGATGTCGTTGTTTCCAAGTTCATGAATTACCTGATGCTCGACGGCAAGAAGTCTGCCGCCGAATCTATCGTCTATGGCGCATTCGACATCGTCGAAGCCAAGACCAAGCAGGACCCGATCACCGTGTTCCACGGCGCCCTGGACAATATCCGTCCGGCCGTTGAAGTTCGTTCGCGCCGCGTTGGTGGTGCAACCTACCAGGTTCCGGTCGAAGTCCGTGCTGACCGTCAGCAGGCCCTGGCCATTCGCTGGCTGATCGACTCCGCCCGCAAGCGCGGCGAGAACACCATGCGCGAACGTCTCTCGGGCGAGCTCATGGATGCGATGAATGGCCGTGGTCAGGCCGTCAAGAAACGCGAAGACACGCACCGTATGGCTGACGCCAACCGTGCCTTCTCGCACTACCGCTGGTAGGAGCAACCTATGGCACGCGAAATCCCGATTCACCTCTATCGTAACTTCGGCATCATGGCTCACATCGATGCTGGCAAGACGACCACGACCGAGCGCATCCTGTACTACACGGGCAAGAACCATAAGATGGGTGAAACCCATGATGGTGCTTCGACCATGGACTGGATGGAGCAGGAGCAGGAACGCGGCATCACCATCACGTCCGCTGCCACGACCACGTCGTGGAAGTCGCGCGATGGCGTGCAGCACCGCTTCAACATCATCGACACGCCCGGCCACGTGGACTTCACCATTGAGGTTGAGCGCTCGCTTCGCGTGCTCGACGGTGCTGTCGCGCTGCTCGACGCCAATGCTGGCGTTGAGCCGCAGACGGAAACCGTCTGGCGCCAGGCCGACAAGTACCACGTTCCGCGTCTGATCTTCGTCAACAAGATGGACAAGATCGGTGCAGACTTCTACCGCTGCGTGGAAATGATCGGCTCGCGTCTGGGCGCCAAGGGCGTTCCGGTGCAGATCCCGGTCGGCGCCGAGACTGAGTTCAAGGGCGTCGTTGACCTGATCGAGATGAATGCTCTGATCTGGCGTAACGAAGAGCTGGGCGCTGCCTGGGACGTCGTTGAGATCCCCGAAGACCTCAAGGCTACTGCCGAGAAGTTCCGTGAGCAGATGATCGAAGCCGCCGTCGAAATGGACGACGACGCGATGGAAGCTTACCTGAACGGCGAAGTGCCGAACAACGACACCATTCGTCGTCTGCTCCGCAAGGGCGTTCTCGATACGAAGTTCTTCCTCGTCTATTGCGGTTCCGCATTCAAGAACAAGGGCGTTCAGCCCCTGCTTGATGGCGTTATCGACTTCCTGCCTGCGCCGACCGACATTCCGGCCATCAAGGGTATCGACGCCAAGACCGAAGAGCCGATCGAGCGTCACGCTGACGACAATGAGCCGCTGTCGCTGCTGGCATTCAAGATTGCCAACGACCCGCACATGGGTACGCTGACCTTCTGCCGCATCTACTCGGGTCACCTCGAAGCTGGCGTCACCCTGGAAAACACCGTGAAGGGCAAGCGCGAACGCGTTGGCCGCATGTTCCAGATGCACTCGAACAGCCGCGAGCAGATCACTGAAGCCTTTGCTGGTGACATCGTCGCCATCGTTGGTCTCAAGGACACCACCACTGGTGACACCCTGGCTCCGACGAACTCGCAGGTTATCCTCGAGCGCATGGTCTTCCCGGATCCGGTGATCGACATCTCCGTCGAGCCGAAGTCCAAGGCTGACCAGGAAAAGATGGGCCTCGCCCTCAACCGCCTGGCTGCTGAAGATCCGTCCTTCCGCGTCAAGACTGACGAGGAATCGGGTCAGACCATCATCTCCGGCATGGGTGAACTTCACCTCGACATTCTCGTCGATCGCATGAAGCGCGAATTCAAGGTGGAAGCCAATATCGGTCAGCCGCAGGTGGCTTACCGTGAGACCATCACACGCAAGACGGAAAAAGACTACACCCACAAGAAGCAGTCGGGTGGTTCGGGTCAGTTCGCCCGTATCAAGATCACTGTCGAGCCGGGTGAAGTCGGCAAGGGTCTGGAATTCGTGAACGCCATCGTCGGTGGTGCTGTTCCGAAGGAATACGTCCCGGGCGTCGTCAAGGGTGTCGAATCGGTCATGGGCGCAGGCCCGCTGATCGGCTTCCCGGTCGTGGACGTTAAGGTGACCCTCACCGATGGTGCATACCACGATGTGGACTCCTCGGTCCTGGCCTTCGAAATCGCTGGTCGTGCAGGCTTCCGCGAAGCTCTGCGTGAAGCGGGCCCGAAGATCCTTGAACCGATCATGAAGGTTGAAGTTGTGACGCCGGACGATTACATGGGTGACGTCATCGGCGACCTCAACTCGCGTCGTGGACAGATCCAGGGCACTGAAAGCCGTGGTGTGGTCCAGGTCGTGAATGCGTTCGTGCCGCTTGCAAACATGTTCGGCTATGTCAACTCGCTGCGCTCGATGAGCCAGGGTCGTGCTCAGTACACGATGACGTTCGACCACTACGAACAGGTTCCGCAGGCTGTCGCTGACGAAGTCCAGGCCAAGTACGCCTAAAACAGCGCAAGCTAAGAAACTCAACAGAATGTCGGCGATTGCGCTGACGAATTTGGAGAAAAAAGATGGGTAAGGAAAAGTTTTCCCGCTCCAAGCCGCACTGCAACATTGGCACCATTGGCCACGTTGACCACGGCAAGACTTCGCTGACCGCAGCGATCACCAAGGTTCTGGCTGAAGCCGGTGGCGCAGCGTTCAAGGACTATGCGTCGATCGACAGCGCGCCGGAAGAAAAGGCACGCGGCATCACCATCAACACCTCGCACGTCGAGTACGAGACGGCTAACCGTCACTACGCTCACGTCGACTGCCCGGGCCACGCTGACTATGTGAAGAACATGATCACCGGTGCTGCCCAGATGGACGGCGCTATCCTCGTGGTTTCCGCTGCTGACGGCCCGATGCCGCAGACCCGTGAGCACATCCTGCTCGCTCGTCAGGTTGGCGTTCCGGC
>JAAZLP010000162.1 GCA_012799265.1 Phyllobacteriaceae bacterium
GCCGATAGTCAGACCAGTGCGCAAGAAACATCTTTAATTTCAGAGAAGCTACTCCCTGTCAGCGAAGGCACATTTATAGGGCTATAGCGTAAACGTAGTTATCATCTTCGCCCGGTGCGGCGCGCCAGAGTTCAGGAATCAGCCGGATGGGGTGGGCCGGGTGTGGCCGGGATGTGCCGGAGCGGTGACACCTCTTTTCCTAGCGGGCGACCGTTACAACCACCGATCGCCCGACATTTCCGCGTCCGTAAATCTCGACCAAGACCGTAGCACCGCCACGGATGATGTCACGTGACGCTTGCGCTGAAATCGAGCCATTTCGAAGCATATTCTCAAGAGCAGCTCGGTTGTTCGCATTCCCGAAGAAGCTATCCCATTCGTCGCCAGCGTCCTGGATTCCGAAGCGATGAAAGTTGGCTCGGTCCTGCCGGAGGATCTGCCATGGCTCGTTTAGTCGAGTGCCGTTCGAGTTCACGAGATCGCGACGCCCGATATGTGCCACGTAGCTTTCGATCAACTCTGGTCCGGCTGGTGCAGAGCGGATGATCGACTGCGCGGCGGCGGTGTTTGTTGTCCAAGCAGTGATGACCAACAGGCATGCTAGGCGGAGTAAAGTGTTCACAGTAGTCCCCCCCTTTCGTCGAGAGTCCGAGAATACCGTTCGGCGATGAGGTGACAAGCTTGAATGACGCCACAGTTGGATGCCCGTTCGCCCAGCGTCGTATCATGCCGGTCGCGCTGGTTGTCGCAGGAGGCGCTTGGTGGCGCCGTCCGAGCGTTGTGTCTTGGAACTTTGAGCGATTGGGATTGGAGCCAGCCAGCGAGCTCCCCTGACACGCTGTTGCACCGCATTGCGCGGATGGGCGTGAGCCGCTGTGTGGAGGTCACGGTTCCGAAGCCGGTGGTGTTGCCGGGGGGGGTAGTGAGGGGGAGCCAAGGATCACCATGCCTCTGCACTGGATGCACTGAGGTCGCCGACCAGGCATAAGGTCACGACAGGAGCTGATCACACGCCGTAGTGAGGGGGCGCTTCTTTAGACGCAGGGGTGAGCGCCGGCTGGCTTCGCGTCCGTTCGCGCAGAAGTTCACTGCTTCTCTCAGACGCTGCGCAACATCGTGCAACTGACGGGGTCCGAATGAGGTGGCGATGTAACAGATTCGACCCCTGTCGCCGGTGCGCGAGCAAGTATGAGTCGTGGCATAGGCTGCTCGAAGATCAAAGAAATAGCACGATCAGACATCTGCGGGGGCGTATAGAACTGGACAGGAATCAGAACGACCAGAACACAGGGATGAAGATGACGCCTAGCACCCAAAAGAGCAGATTCAGCGGAAGGCCAACCTTAACGAAGTCAGTGAACCTGTATCCACCGGCACTATAGACCATGGTGTTGGTCTGGTAGCCTACCGGCGTCGCAAAACTTGTTGAGGCAGCAAATGTGACCGCTATCAGGAAGGGGGTGCTATCCACGCCGAGCATGTCAGCGGTGGACATGCCGATAGGAGTGAGCAAAACAGCCGCGGCCGCATTACTCATGAACTCGGTTAGCAGTAGCGCCATCAAATACAAGACAGCCAACACTACCAGTGGGCCGAAGTCACTGACCATACCTATCGAGTTTGCGACGATGAACTGGGCCGCCCCGGTCTGAGACATGGCAATACCCAGAGGCAGCAATCCAGCTAGTAGGATAAGAATACGCCAGTCGATGGCATCATAGACCTCATCGGCATCGAGGCAGCCTGCAAGGGTCATTGCCAGCGCACCAATCAGTGATGTGATCGCAATGGGCACCCAACTGAGCGCAGACAGGACTATCACTAGTGCCATCGTTATGAGGGCAAAGGGCGCGCGCCAGCCGCGAGGCCTGTCAGCTTCCCGCTGGCTGAGCACGATGACATTGGAATCTCGACGCAGTGCCTTCATCTCGGCTTCGGGAGTAAGCATCAGCAAGACATCGCCGACATTCAAAGTCACGTCTTTGAGCTGCTCACGCAACCTTTCACCTCGGCGATGAATGGCCAGCACCGTCGCATTGTGTTGCCAGCGTCGGTCAAGCAGCGCCAGCGTGCTCCCAATGACTCGTGATCGCGGGGCAATCATCACTTCGGTCAGCACCTGCTGCGTGCCTTCCTCAAGGGTCCGAGCCTTCAGCTGGAACTCGGTGTTGATCTCAAGTCCCGCCTTTGCCCTCAGCTGATCTAACTTCGACCAATCGCCCCGGGCGATCAGGATGTCGTCTTCTTTCAGTATCTGTGACCGCGGAGACCAAACTTTCCTTTCCCCACGCAGCAGTTCCAGAACGAAAACGCCAAAATCTCTGCCAAGCCGAGCTTCAGCAACAGACGTTCCGATCAACGAAGAGTCGGGCAAGACGCGCAGTTCGGTAATGTATTTTCCCAGTTCATACTGCTCGACAAGTTCATTTGCTCGCGCGTCTGGCAAGAGCCATCGACCCACGGTCAGCAGATAGAAACATCCGGCCAAAAAGCAGATTATCCCCAGCGGCGTGAACTCAAACATGCTGAACCCGGGATGGCCTAAGTCCTGTGCCATTGCGTTGACCAACAGATTGGTTGAGGTGCCAACCAAGGTGCAGACCCCCGCCATCTGCGACACGTAGGACAGCGGAATGAGCGCCTTGGATGCTGACATTCCGATGCTCGCAGCGGATGTAATGACCAGCGGCATGAAAACGGCAACGACGGCCGTGTTGTTGACGAAGGGAGCAACAACAGCCAGCACCGCGAACAAGACAAGGAGAAACAGGAATGGCGATTTTGCCTGTCCCAGCAAGCTGCCTATCCCGGACAGCGCGCCGCTGTTCTGAAGCCCTGCTGCCAGAACAAACATTGCCCCCACTGTGACGGTGGCTTGATTGCTAAAGCCGCTCAACGCCTCGCTTGGGCTGATGAGCCCAAGTATGACTAAGGAGAAGAGCACCAGAAGTGCCACCGCGTCGATCCGCAACTTCTCCGTTGCAAACAGAATGATGGCGATCAGGGCGACACCCAACACCAACATAATTTCGACTGTCATGCGTTGCTGGACCTTTGATCTGTTACGGTGAGGTTTGGTCGGTCATGTTCGTTTAACCGGTGGTGAGGAGAGAGATGGCGGTTGGTTGCAAGTAAAATGTTAATAATCAGCAAGAAACAGGCCTTCATTAACACTGATCCCGACCCTACATAGTGTTCATAACCAAATCGCGCGCAGACCAACGCCGCCTATGAAGCGTCACGCTTGCGGTAAAGAAGCGGGTATTTCGCCGTTCGCGCAACGATCGGAGACTTGAAGAACATTATGCTTGATAATAACAAATTTCCCATTGGCGAAGTTCTGCTCATGAATTTAGGCCGCGATCAATGCCGCTTTCCGGTTCGCGTTGATCCGTCAGCAACGGGCGGTTACCGCTTTTGCGCCA
>JAAZLP010000163.1 GCA_012799265.1 Phyllobacteriaceae bacterium
GAGCCGAGGGGCTTTCCAGCGACATCAGGAGGCCGGCGCGAATCTGGTTGCGGACGCGAACGACCTCTTCGTCGGTGATGGTTTCCGTGGCGCGACGGAGTTCGTCGAGGACGACGGGAACCAGTTCGCCCACTTCTTCCTCGCCGGTTGCCGCGGCGACGCCGAAGACGCCGCTATCGGCGAAGGCCCAGTGGAAGGCATAGACGGAATAGCAGAGACCGCGCTTTTCGCGGACTTCCTGGAAGAGACGCGAGCTCATGCCACCGCCGAGAATGGAGGCGAGGACCTGGGCGGCGTAGAAACCGTCGGAATTATAGGCGCGACCTTCGAAGCCGAGGACGATATGGGCCTGCTCGTGATCAGAGATCAGGCGTTCCTGACCGCCCTGATATTCGGCGCGCTGGGGCGCGGGGGCGCCATTGGGCGCGAGATCGGCAAAGCGCTGGCGGGCGACTTCGACGAGCCCGTCATGATCGACATTGCCGGCTGCCGAGATGACCATGTGGTCGCCCACATAGTTGCGGCGCATATATTTGCGGACCATGTCGGGATTGAAGCCACGAACCGAGTCCACGGTGCCGAGAATGGTGCGACCGATGGGCTGGGTGGGATAGGCAGCCTGCTGGAAAAGATCGAAGACGTGGTCGTCGGGATTGTCGCGAGCAGCGCCGATTTCCTGAACGATGACCTGCTGTTCGCGGGCCAGTTCTTCTTCATCGAAATTGGAGTTCTGCAGGATGTCCGCGAGGATGTCGGCGGCTAGGACGACATCATCCTTGAGGACGCGGGCGAAGTAGCCGGTGTGTTCGATGGAGGTGGCGGCGTTGAGGTCGCCACCAACGTTCTCGATGGCCTCGGCGATCTGGAGCGAGGTGCGGGTCTTGGTGCCCTTGAAGGCCATGTGTTCAAGCAGATGGGAAATGCCATGCTCGGCCTTGCGCTCGGAACGCGCACCAGCCTTGACCCAGACGCCCAGAGACGCGCTCTCCAGATGTGGCATGTCGTCGGTGAGCACCACCATGCCATTGTCGAGTGTCGTCGATTGTACGCTCACACTAGTCCTCCTGAATCACCGGCCCGAAGGCCGTTGATCCTCCATCCTCACGCGCGGCTCCGGGCCACTATGAAATCTTCGATCAGGCGCTGATCATTGGCAAGAACTGTAACCCGTTCCTCACGCTGGTAAAGATCGGACAGCCATTCCGGCAGGGCCGGTTCGATGCCGGAAGCCTCGGCCACGGCGGCCGGGAATTTCGCCGGGTGGGCGGTGGCCAGCGTGATCATCGGGGTTGTGCCCTGCGGCAGCTTGCGGGCAACGCCGACGCCGACCGCGGTATGCGGATCGAGCAGGTAGCCGCCGGCCTTGTGGGTGGTGGCAATCGTCTCGCGGGTGCCAGCTTCGTCGGTCGTCCCGGCGAGGAAGTCGCGGCGGATATTGGCAATCGAGTTTTCCGGCAGCTCAAAGCCGCCGGACTGCTTGAGGCCGGCCATCATGCGGGTGACGGCGCCAGCGTCGCGACCGGCGCTTTCGAACAGAAGGCGTTCGAAGTTGGACGAGATCTGGATGTCCATGGACGGGCTGATGGTGGGGGCAACGCCCGCCATTTCATAGCGGCCGGTGTCGATGGTGCGGCGCAGGATGTCGTTGGCGTTGGTGGCGATCACCAGCTTTTCGATCGGCAGGCCCATGCGCTGGGCGCAGTAGCCGGCGAAGATGTCGCCGAAATTGCCGGTCGGCACCGTGAAGCTCACCTTACGGTGCGGGGCACCGAGGGAAACGGCAGCGGTGAAGTAATAAACGATCTGCGCGACGATGCGGCCCCAGTTGATCGAATTGACGCCCGAGAGGCGCACGCGATCGCGGAAGGCGTGGTTGTTGAACATGGCCTTCACGGCATCCTGACAATCGTCAAAAGTGCCTTCGAGGGCGATGTTGTGCACGTTGCTGTCGAGCACGGTCGTCATCTGGCGACGCTGCACTTCGGAGGTGCGGCCCTTGGGGTGTAGGATGAAGATGTCGGTGGTGTCGCGGCCGCGGAAGGCTTCGATGGCCGCCGAGCCGGTGTCGCCGGAGGTGGCGCCAACGATGGTGGCCTTGAGGCCGCGCTCGGCGAGGATGTGATCCATCACCCGGCTGAGGAACTGCATGGCCACGTCCTTGAAGGCGAGCGTGGGGCCATGGAAGAGCTCGAGGACGAAGTGGCCGGGCTCCAGCTCGACCAGCGGGGCGACCGACGGATGCCGGAAAGTGGCATAGGCTTCGTCGATGATGGTCTTGAGCCTTGCGTCCGGGATCTCGCCATCAACGAAGCGCGAAATGATCGCAAAGGCCACGTCGGCATAGGGTTTGCCGGCAAAGGAAGCGATTTCCTCGGCGCTGACCTGGGGCCAGATGGCGGGAACATAAAGACCGCCATCGGCGGCAAGGCCAGCCAGAACAGCGTCAGAGAAACCGAGCGCCGGCGCCTGGCCGCGCGTAGAAACAAACTGCATCGGAGGGAAGGGCCCTTCTAGAATAGTGGCAACCTAGTCAAAGCGAAGCCGTGCCGCAAGGTTTTGGGTCCGGGCTCAATCTAAGGTTGCACCGGACGCGTCTGACGCCAGAGCCAGAAACCCAGCATGACAATCGCGACGATGGAGAAGCCGTACCAGGTCAGTGCATAGCCGAAATGGTTGTTCGGGAAGCTGATGACGGTTTCTCCGGCCTGAGGAAGATCGCCGGGGGCGCCGGCGGGGAGATCGACGTAGAAGGGCGCGACCGGGGCAAGCGCGGGATCGACCATGGCGAGGAGACGCTGGGGATCGCGGACCCATTCGATGCGGTCGGACATGTTTGGTTCGGGGACCATGAAGCCAGCCGTCTCGCCTTCGCGGAAGAGGCCGGTGACGGTGACAATGCCGGGGTCTTCGCCGTGGAGATCACCCAGGGCGGCGGCTTCCTGATATTGTTCCGGGACAAAGCCACGATTGACGAAGACGGTGCCGCCATCCTGGAGCTCAAAGGGGGTCACGACCCAATAGCCCGGGCCCTTGTGCGGTCCCTTGGGGTCGGAGAGCGAGGTGAAGACTGTGACGGTCTGAGTGTAGCGATAGGCGCCAGTGAGCGAGACGGGCTGGAAGTTGAGGGCCTGTAGATCGAGGCTGTCCCAGGTGTCGACGGGCGGTACCGGGATCGGAGCGGCGTTGAGACGCTGGTCAACCGCGACGATCAGGGCTTCCTTCTCGGCGAGGCGGTCCATCTGCCAGCCCCCGAGGAAGAAGCAGGTGCCAGCCAGCAGCAGCATGAGAACGGTGAAGAGCCAGTCGGTCCAGCGGAGGCGCTTTGCGGTGGTCATAGCCGGCCTTCCTTCGCCTTGTTCTTGTATTGGAGGTTGATCAGCACGCCCTTGAAGGGGGGTAGCAGGAGCAGGGAGAATATTACCGTCGCTGGCAGCCAGAGGACCAGGTGCATCCAGGGCTGGATGACGAAGTTTGCTTCGACGATCCACCACAGGATGATGATGATCGGCGCCACGGCGAAGATGACAAAGACGGCAGGGCCGTCACCGCTATCGGCAAAATCGTAACTGAGACCGCACTCGCCGCATTGGGGTGCAAGCTTGAGGTAGCCGCTGAACAGCTTGCCTCTGCCGCATCTGGGGCAGCGGCAGAGGATGCCGGTGGCAATGGGGCTGGGCTCGGTCAATTCGGGTCTCCAAAGAAAAGGGGCGCAGCCATGCCGCGCCCCCTGATTAGTTTTCCACCAAGCCTTAGTGGCTCAGGGCGACGCCCCAGCTGCCCCAGACGTAGATCGAGGCAAAGAGGAAGAGCCAGACCACGTCCACGAAGTGCCAGTACCAGGCGGCGAACTCGAAGCCCAGGTGACGTTCCGGGGTGAAGTGGCCGCGCTCGGCGCGCAGGAGGCAGACCAGCAGGAAGATCGTACCGATCAGAACGTGGAAGCCGTGGAAACCAGTCGCCATCACGAAGGCCGAACCATAGAGGTTGCCGGTGAAGGAGAAGCCAGCGTGCGTGTATTCAAGGAACTGCACGTAGGTGAACAGAGCACCCAGGGCAACGGTCAGGACCAGGCCCCAACGCAGACCCTTGCGGTCACCTTCCAGCAGCGCATGGTGCGCCCAGGTAACGGTGGTGCCCGAAGTCAGCAGGATCAGGGTGTTGAAGAGCGGTAGGTGGAACGGGTCGAAGAGTTCAACACCGTTCAGCGGCCAGTGACCGCCAGTCACTTCCATACGGGTGTACTGCTCGACGTCGTCCCAACGGAAGAAGGCGTCGAAATAGCCCCAGAACCAGGCGACGAAGAACATCACTTCGGAAGCGATGAAGAGCATCATGCCATAGCGGTGGTGGATCTGCACAACCGGGGTATGGCTTACGCCGTCATTGGCTTCCTTAACGACGTCGGACCACCACGTGTACATGGTGTAGAGCAGGCCAGCCAGACCGATGAAGAAGACCCACGGGGTCCAATCCTGCATCCAGGCGATAGCGCCAATCAACATCACGAAGATGGCAACCGACATAACGAACGGCCATGGGCTCGGTTCGACCATGTGATAGTCATGGTTCTTCTCAATGGCAGCCATTATCAGCTTCCCTCACTGTCTGAAGCGTAGAACGTATAAGAGAGTGTAATCTCTTTGATGGTTGCGAGCTCGTGGTTCTCGTCGAGATCTGGATCGACGAAGAAGACGATGGGCATTTCCACCGATTCCCCGGGCTGAAGTGTCTGCTCGGTAAAGCAGAAGCACTCGATCTTGTTAAAGTAGATACCGGCCTTGTCCGGGACGACGTTGAAGGTCGCCACACCCGTTACAGGCTTATCGGAATTGTTGGTCGCGATGTAGTTGACCGTATCGACCTTGCCGATCTGGTCGGTGATCGGCGCAGCGGCCTTGACCGTCCAGGGAAGCCTTTTGTCGACATTGACGTCAAAGCGCACCTTCATCTCGCGGGCAATAACGCCCTTGGGATTTTCAGCAGCGATCTGCGGCGTACCGCCAAAGCCGGTCACCTGGCAGAAAAGCTGGTAGAGCGGCACGGAAGCGAAGGCGAGACCAACCATACCCACGGCGACCAGGCCAAGGCTCGAGGCCATGCGCTTGTTGCGCTTGGCCTGATCGGGCGTGTCTAGGTTGGTAGAAAGATCAGCCATTACAGCGCCCGGGCAAAGAGTTCGGGACCCATCTTGACGATCGTCAGGACGTAGAAGGTCAGTGCGAACAGGGCGAGTGCTGCGGCCAGCGCCAGCGAGCGGCGGCGACGCTGCTTGCGGAAGTTGGCTTCCTGTTCGGGGGTCATATCATTGGGCGCAAGGTGGGCGCCGGACACGGTAGCCATGTCAGATCACTCCTAGCCTGAGGGCAAAATTATCCACGAGCAGTGCCAGGAAGAGCACGAAGAGATAGCTCAGCGAATAGGTGAAGAGACTGCGGGCCGCGCGCTTCATGTCTGCCCCTTCGGGCGAAACGAGCAGCTTGACGGCAAACCAGAGGAAACCGGCGCCGGTGGCCAGAGCGACAATGCCGTAGATCCAGCTCGAGAAGCCAAGGATGTTGGGCAGGAAGGCGGCAATGGCCAGCGCCAGGGTATAGGCAAAGATCTGGCACTTGGTGGACTTTTCGCCAGCCACGTTCGGCATCATCGGCACGCCGGCAGCGCCATAGTCGCCCTGCTTGTAGAGTGCCAGCGCCCAGAAGTGCGGCGGGGTCCAGAGGAAGATGATGAGGAAGAGCGCGAAGCTTTCCCAGGTCACGGTGCCGGTGACCGCAGCCCAGCCAACCATGGGCGGGAAGGCGCCGGCAGCACCACCGATGACGATGTTCTGCGGCGTCGAGCGCTTGAGCCACATCGTATAGATGACGGCATAGAAGAAGATCGTGAAGGCGAGGAACCCACCGGCAACCCAATTGGTCGCCAGGGTCAGCAGCATCACGGAGAAAGCGGAGAGAACCAGACCGAGCGCCAGGGCATCGCCCGGCGTTGCGCGACCGGCCGGGATCGGACGGTTCTGCGTGCGGCTCATGATCCGGTCAATATCGGCGTCGTACCACATGTTCAGCGCACCAGAGGCCCCTGCCCCGATGGCGATGCAGACAATGGCGATGAAACCGATGAAGGGATTGATGCTGCCGGGGGCAACGAGAATGCCCACCAGGGCGCAGAAAACCACCAGCGACATGACGCGCGGCTTCAACAGCGCGAGGTAGTCCTCTACGCGTGTTCCACCGCTCGCGATGGAAGCCTCTGCACTGTTGTCGATATAAGCCAATGGTCTTTCCTTGTTGGAGCGGACCGCACCGGGGCGCGATCCGCTGAACTTTTTACGACTGACGCTTAGTGAGCGTCTTTGCTGTCGATCTTCGGCAGCGTCGTGAACTGGTGGAACGGCGGAGGCGAGCTCAGGGTCCATTCCAGCGTGGTGGCGCCATCGCCCCACGGATTGTCACCAGCCAGGCGCTTCTTACGAACGGCTTCCCAGGTTGCGTAGAAGAAGATCACGAGCGCAACGAAGGTGATGTAGTAGCCGATCGAGGAGACACGGTTCCACAGAGCGAAGGCGTCCGGATAGTCGACATAGCGACGCGGCATGCCAGCAAGGCCAAGGAAGTGCTGCGGGAAGAAGATCAGGTTCACACCGACGAACATGACCCAGAAGTGCAGCTTACCGAGGAACTCCGAGTACATGTAGCCGAACATCTTCGGGAACCAGTAGTACCAGCCAGCGAAGATCGAGAACACGGCACCCAGCGACAGCACGTAGTGGAAGTGAGCAACCACATAGTAGGTGTCGTGCAGAGCACGGTCGGCACCAGCATTGGCGAGCACCACACCGGTCACACCACCAACGGTGAACAGGAAGATGAAGCCAATTGCCCAGAGCATCGGGGTACGGAAGGTGATCGAGCCACCCCACATCGTCGCGATCCACGAGAAGATCTTAACGCCGGTGGGCACTGCGATAACCATGGTTGCGGCCACGAAGTAGCGCTGAACGTCGAGGCTCAGGCCGGTGGTGTACATGTGGTGAGCCCACACGACGAAGCCGACGAAACCGATGGCGACCATAGCGTAGGCCATTGCCATGTAACCAAAGACGGGCTTGCGGGAGAAGGTTGCCACGATGTGGCTGATGATGCCGAAGCCCGGCAGGATCATGATGTACACTTCGGGGTGACCGAAGAACCAGAACAGGTGCTGGTAGAGGATCGGGTCGCCACCGCCTTCAGGATTGAAGAAGGTCGTGCCGAAGTTGCGGTCGGTCAGCATCATGGTGATGGCGCCAGCCAGAACCGGCAGAGCCAGCAGCAGCAGGAACGCAGTCACGAGAACGGACCAGGCAAAGAGCGGCATCTTGTGCAGCGTCATGCCAGGAGCGCGCATGTTCAGGATCGTGGTGATCAGGTTGATCGCACCAAGGATCGAGGACACACCAGCAACGTGGAGCGAGAAGATCACGAAGTCGGTCGACGGACCCGGGTGACCCGAGGTTGCCAGCGGCGGGTAAGCGGTCCAGCCGCCACCGAAGCCGAGCATGCCCGAGGGACCTTCAAAGAACATCGACAGCACGGTCAGCAGCAGCGCCGGCGGCAGGAGCCAGAAGGCGATGTTGTTGATACGCGGGAAGGCGGTATCCGGAGCACCGATCATGAGGGGCGCGAAGTAGTTCGCGAAACCACCCATGGTGGCGGGCATGACGGTGAAGAACACCATGATCAGGGCGTGTGCGGAAACGAACACGTTGAACATGTGCTTACCGGCGTCGATCGCCGAGTCACCTTCCAGGCCATAGGCCATGGCAGCCAGACCGTGGAAAATCTGGATACCGGGTTCCTGCAGCTCGAGACGCATGGCGCCGGAAAGCAGGCCGCCGATCACACCAGCGATGATCGAGAACACCAGGTACATGATCCCGATGTCTTTGTGGTTGGTCGAATAGACCCAACGGCGCCAGCCGGTGGGCGTGTGATGATCATGCGACGCATGATCATGCCCGGTCGCCTGGGCCTCGAGGTGAGCGGTATTTGCCATTATAATTCCCTGACCCTTTTTTAGAGCGCCGGCAGGACTGCAGCAGCAGTCGCGTAGTCACGGCTTTCTTTATAGGCCGCGATGAAAGCTTTGTATTCTTCGGCGGTCACGACGCGCACACCGATAGGCATGTAAGCGTGATCCTTGCCGCACAGTTCCGAGCACTGGCCATAATAGATGCCGGTCTCGCGAGCGTTGAACCAGGTTTCGTTGAGGCGACCCGGCACGGCGTCAATCTTGATGCCGAAGGACGGGACGGCGAAAGCGTGGATCACGCCCGACGGGCTTGCCGTGATCTGCATACGGACGGTCTCGTTGACCGGAACAACGAGCTCGTTGTTCACAGCGAGCAGACGCGGCTGACCCGGCTTCAGTTCAGCGATTTCAGCATCGGTGAGCATGTTGGAGTCGAAGGTAACGCCTTCATCAACATACTCATAGTTCCAGTACCACTGCTCGCCCGAGGCCTTGACGGTCACGGTCGGAGCCGGAACATCGACTTCACCCATGGAGAAGACGTTAGCGCCCAGATACTTGCGCTCGCCGTCCGGCATGGTCAGCTGGTCGGAGAGAACGCCGAAGGACGGAATAGCGATCACGACGAGCAGGAGGATCGGGACGACGGTCCAGATCACTTCGATCGTAGTGTTGTGCGTGAAGCGAGCCGGGACGGGGTTCGCCTTGGCATTGAACTTAACAATGACAATGACCAGCAGAGCCAGCACCAGGATCACAATTGCCGTGATCGTCCACATCAAGACACCATCATGGAACGCAATGATGGAATCCTGAATCGGCGTCACCGACGGCTGCAAGGTAAACTGGCCAGGCTCGGGATGCCCCTTGCCGCCCTCCTGGGCTGCGGCCATCGTGGGCGACAGCGCCAGTGCGGCCATCGCGGCGGCACCCATTTTCTTCAAGAACTGCCCGGTCACCATATACCCCCTATCGACATGTTCTGGCGGGTTACACCGAAAATGAGAGGGGTTTGAATGCGGCATAGCTAACGCCGCCCCGACTCAACTTCGGAGCGTAAAAACTCGAAGGGCACCTAAATCATATCGCAATCAGGGAGTCTATCGCCCAGCCGCGGCCATCCGCTGCGGCAAATTGCGTCCATTTGACGTCAAACTGCCTCATCGACGCCTCACTTTCCCCCGAGAAAGGGCCGGAAACCAGCGGTTTGGTTGACAGTGAGGGTCCGTAGCGGAAATTCTCCGGACCAAGGCCGGAAAGGCCGATTCGGCAGGAGAAGTGATAGAGTGATCGTGTGGACACGTCGACTGAGCGCCCTTTGCGCGGTGATCCTGGGACTTTCCCACGCCCCCGCCATGGCTCAGGGCACCATCAAGGCCGAATATGGCGACTGGCAGATGAGCTGCGACACGCCTCCGGGTGCGAGCTCGGAACAATGCGCCATCATCCAGAACGTGTTGGCCGAAGATCAGCCCAATGTGGGCCTCTCTGTTATCGTGCTGCGCACCGCCGACCGCGAGGCGCGGTTGCTGCGCGTGCTGGCGCCACTGGGCGTACTGCTGCCCAACGGTCTCGGTCTCAATGTTGATGGTCAGGATATGGGGCGCGTGGCCTTTGTCCGCTGCCTGCCCAATGGCTGCATCGCCGAGGTAGAACTCGATGACGCGATCATCGAGATTCTCTCCAACGGCACCACAGCGCTCTTCGTGGTCTTCAAGACTCCCGAGGAAGGCGTGGGCATTCCCGTTTCGCTCGAAGGATTTTCGGAAGGCTTCGCAGCCCTCCCCTAACATAAGGAGGAAAGTCAGATGACTGACGAGAAACGCCTGGCCCAGCGGATGCGAACGCTCAAGGGTGGCAAGATCGTCATCAATAATGGCTTTTCGACCTATGATTGCACCGTGCGCAATCTATCCGAGATCGGGGCCAAGCTGACTGTCGCGAGCCTTTTGGGCATTCCCGAGAGCTTTCAGCTGGCCATGGATGATGGCAGGCGCTTCAATTGCGAGACCATCTGGCGCAAGGACAGCCAGATCCGCGTCAAATTCGTCTGACCAAGCCCTAAAAAACAAAAGACCAGCCGCACCACCGGCTGGTCTTTTTGTTTTGGCTTTGGAGGAAGCCGCGATCAGTTGGCGTCAAGCTGGCCGGTCTTGCGGCGATTTAGGAAACGCGGGCGGCGGGCAGCATCTGCGGCGAGCTTGCGACGCGGGGCAACCTGGCCGACCAGGACACCATCGACCTGCTGGCCGTAGGGCATGTAGGAGCCATCGCCGGCGCGGATGAAGAGCGGCAGGCGAAGCTTCTTGCCCCAGTTCTGCCATTCGGCCACGACGTTGTGGTTACCCTCTTCTTCGAACACCCGGTAGTTCAGCTCCTCGTCGGAATGGACGAGTTCGATCGAGCTCACCAGCATGCCGTCTTCAGAAATCTCGGTCGCAACGGCGACGCCTATAAATTCGGTAACGGGGACCTTGATCTTGATGGCGACGCCGCTCTGTTCGAGCTTCTTGCGCACCGTCACTGTCTTGACCGGATCGCGCGGGCCATTGTCGTTTGCAGCCATAAAGCGACGCTCGGCTATAGCCGGGCGGCCAAAGGCCAGAACAACGCTTGTTCCCTCCATTGCAACGCCGTGAACCATTTAAAATGCCTTCCTGTAACTTCGAGAGCTGTTTTTTTGTGCTCCGTTTGTGAGGGCAATCTAGCGCACCGGCCTACCAGACGGCTTAATCGGTTCGGTTAAATTTATGTTGTTTTCTGAGAGGGTTAGCAGGACATTGCACCTAGTCACGGCCCATTAACCGAGCCCTTTGCGACCCTGTTTACCCTGCCATATTTCGCCCTGGGGTCGCAGAGCCCTGCAAACCCTTGTCCTTGCGGGATACTCGGCATAAAAGTCCGCCTCCATGCCGGCATTTGCTCCTCTTTATTCCGATGACCTTGAACTGCTCCGCTCCACCGCGGTGGCGGCGGGCATCATCGCGAGCAGTTATTTTCGTCGCGATATTAAGTCGTGGACGAAGGACAATGCCTCTCCCGTCAGCGAAGCCGACATCATTGTCGACCGGTTCCTCGCCGCCAATCTGCTGCAGTCGCGGCCCGATTATGGCTGGCTGAGTGAAGAGACAGCGGACAATCCCAGCCGGCTCGACTGCGAGCGTGTCTTTGTCGTCGACCCGATCGACGGGACGCGCGCTTTCCTGCGCGGCGAAGATGTGTGGACAATCTCGCTGGCTGTGGTCGAGAACGGCGTGCCGGTGGCCGGCGTTGTCTATGCCCCGGCCCGGGACGAACTGTATGAGGCGAGCAAGGGCGATGGCGCGCGGCTCAATGGCCAGCCTCTGGTGCGGCGCCGTCGCGCCGGCACACCGCCGCTGATCCCCGCCCCCGGCGCGGTGCATCAGGAAATGCAGAATGCCGGCCTTATCTATACGCGCGGGCCAGCCTATCCCTCGCTGGCCTATCGGCTGGTGCAGGTGGCGACGGGCAAACTGGATGCTGCCGTGTCGCGGCGCGGCTCGCAGGACTGGGACATTGCGGGCGCGGCGATCATTCTGGCCGAATGCGAGCTCGACTTTGCCGATGTCTGCACGGGGTTTCCCCAGTTCAACAGACGCGATGTGCGCCATGGAGCGCTTGCGGCTCTGGGCGACATGAGCCTAAAACCGCTTATTCATTCGGCCTTGTTGAAAGTTTACGGCTGCCCTGACAATGTCGAGCCTGATGTGGAAACGCCTCCACTTTAAATCGGAGAGATCAGATGGCTGAAGACAACGCAACCCAGCTCCTGCACTTGGTGATCGGCGGCGAGCTCTCAAGCCTGGACGGCGTTACTTTTGCCAATCTCGACGAAGTCGACATTGTGGGCGTTTATCCCAATTATGCCACTGCCTATACGGCCTGGAAGGGCAAGGCGCAGATGACCGTCGACAATGCGCATACGCGCTACTTTATTGTCCATCTGCATCGCCTGCTGGATCCTTCTACGGGCAAGACTGGAGCCTAGTTGTCTACCAAAACCGTCAAGGCCGTCGCTGGCATTTCCCTCATCGCCGGCTTCGGCTTCATGGGGACCGCGCCCTTTATTGCTGACTATGTTGTTCTGGTGGGCGGCCTCATCGGCCTTGCGCTGGCATGGCGCAACCGCGGCGCGGTGAGAGAGCCTGCGGCGATCATGCTGTATGCAGCGTTGCTGCTGCTCGGCGTAACGATCCCCTTCGTCTATCGGGCGCCGATTGACCTTCTGCCGCTGGTGGCATGCCTACCCTTGTTGGCAGCGCCTGGCATCGCCACATTGCTGGAGAAAAATCGGTACTGGTTTGGCCCGCACGCCATGCCACTTCTTTGTCTCTTTGGCGTTGCCACGGCGGTAGCACTCGGCATCAGTGAGGCCTATTCCACCGATGTTGATCGCGTCGGCGCGGGCAACAATCCAATCCATTTTGGCGGCATTGCGACGATCCTGGGCTTCCTGGCCCTCAGCGGGGCGGTGTGGGGAAAATCGCAATGGCGCATTCTCTATCTCCTAGGGCCAGCATTGGCCCTGGTGGGTGTTCTCCTTTCTGGCTCGCGCGGGCCGCTACTGGGCTGGATTGCTCTGGCGGTGGTCAGCGCCCCCGTTCTCCTTTTCGGAATGCGAAACTGGAAGTTGGCGACGGCCACCCTTGTCATTGGAGCGATCGGCGTTGCCGTATTTGTTGCCGTCAGCAAGGACACAGTGGTGGTACAGCGCATCCTGGCGCTGGGGCTGACCGTCACTGAAACGGCAATGAATAGTGGGCCACTTGCCCTCGCGATCGATTTTCTTGAAGCGCAGGACCCCTACCGTACGGCCATGTATCAAGCAGGCTGGGAAGCACTGCGGTCATCGCCTCTGGTCGGCGTTGGTTATGGGCAGATGATGCCGCTAGCCGCGAGCCTTCACCCAGAATTTGTGGACCTTTTCACCAGCCTTGAAAACCTGCACAGCGACGTTGCGGATTTTGCGGCCATGGCGGGTTTGCTCGGAGTAAGTGCCTATCTGGTCGCCTGTGAAGAATTCGTTTTTGTCAGGCGAGGTGTGAGCTGACGGCGCTGCTCGGGAACAGGACGGCGGCCAGGATCAGCAACAAAAGCTTCCTGAACCATGCCAGGAGGAGCCTGAGGTTGTGGCCAATGGCGCAGAGCA
>JAAZLP010000164.1 GCA_012799265.1 Phyllobacteriaceae bacterium
CAATCTTGCCTGCCTCGATCGCAGCGGTGGCCTGGGCCGGGCTGTCGGCTTCCTTGCCCATGCTGTCATCGCCGTCATAGGCGATCTTCATCGCGTCCAGCGCCGTATGCGGGCGACGGGTGGCGATGGCCGCCATGTCGATGCCCTTCATCAGGCTCATCTGGGTGACAAGATCGGTGCCCATTTCGCCCGAACCAATGACGCCGACGCGAATGGTTTTACCCTCTTCGGCACGGGCGGCGAGTTCGCGGGCAAGCCCGGTCAGGGCAATCTTGATGGGCATGGGTCATTCCGATCGAAGTTCGCGCCTGCGATAGCGCGCTGGCCGATCCGGGGCAAGGCATGAAGCCCTGCGGGACCTGTCACACGGCACCTTAAATATAGGCGCTAGGTCGCGGAATACTCCCTCCGCAGTCAGTAAAGGCTTAGCACTTCTTAAACCGTTGCTGCTGAATATGCCTTGAGGAGAAAACTCCGGGGGCACGCCAGGATGGCACAGCAAACCAGCAAGATGGTCACACTTCCGGCCGTCATCGATCTGGATGCGATCGATGCGATGCGCGACAAACTCGCCGACGCATTGGACGAGGGTTCGGTCGTTGTCGTAGCGGGAGGGGTCGAGCGCGTCTCGACCAATGCACTATTGCTGCTGGTGAGCGCGGCCGAGACGGCCCGGCGACATCAATTTGACTTTGCCATAGAGGCGCCGAGCGCAGCCATGTTGGGCGCGATCGAGCGGCTGGGCCTTACTGCCCAGTTTTCGGGGATGATGAGATAATGACTTTGCGCGTACTCACGGTAGACGATTCCCGCACTATCCTGGCCATGCTCCACCACACGTTGAGCAATGCCGGGTTCGAAGTGCTGCAGGCTGAAGACGGCAAGCAGGGCCTCGACGTGCTGAAATCGTCCAATGTCGATGTGGTGATCACCGACATCAACATGCCCGTCATGGACGGCATCGAGTTCATCAAGAATGTGCGCGCCACCGGGCAGCATAATTCCCTGCCGATCCTGATCCTCACCACCGAGACCAGCCAGGACAAGCGCGATCAGGGCAAGGCCGCCGGCGGTACCGGCTGGATCGTCAAGCCCTTCGATCCGGAAAAGCTGATCTCCGTCATCCACCGCGTCGTGCATTGAGCCGAGGAGACCCAGAAGGGGTCGGAAAAAACAGCAGATGAACGATCTGGACGACTTCAAGGCGACCTATTTTGACGAATGCTCCGAGCTCCTGACCGAGCTCGAAGAGCAGTTCGCTGCCATCGAGGCGGGTGAGCGCGACGCTGACCGGCTCAATGCCGTGTTCCGCGCCATCCACTCGATAAAGGGCGGTGCAGGCGCCTTTGGATTTTCGGCACTGGTGGGTTTTGCCCATGCCTATGAGACCCTGCTCGACTATGTGCGCGACGGCCGGGTTGAGCTGACTGACGATGTGGTCAGCCTCTGCATCCGCGCCAATGACATTGTTGCCGACCACGTCAATGCCGCCCAGTCGGGCGATGAGCTGCCGGCCGATTACGGCGCCGAGGAGAAGGAGCGCTTTGACGCGCTGGCGCGCGGCGAAACCGCCTCCGACGATGATGAGGACGGCGAGATCGTCGAAGAATTCGACATCGATTTTACCCCGGTCATGGTCAATCTCGATGGCCTTGCCGATGGTGAAGCGCCGGTAGAAGACGCCTTTGACGCAGCGCCCATGGCACCGGCCGAAGGGCAGTGGGAGATCCGCTTCACGCCGCACCGGGCGCTCTATGCCCGTGCCAATGATCCGTTGCTGCTGTTCCGGGAACTGGCGGCGCTGGGCGAGATGAAGGTGCGGGCGGTGCTGTCCGATGTGCCGCCGCTCAGCGATTTCGAGCCCTTTGCGGTCTATTGCTCCTGGGAAATCACTTTGTCCGCGCCTGACCTCACCGAGGCGGCGATCCAGGAAGTCTTTGAATTCGTCGAAGGCGATTGCGACATTGTCGTGGTGCAGGCCGGCGCCGTGCCAGACCTGCTGTCGCTGGTCGATCCGGCACCCGCCAATGCGGTTGAGCCAACGCCGTCGGAGCCAGACCTGTCGAGCCTTCTGGCGCTCACCGAGGAAGAGGTTGCCAAGTCTGCCATATCGGCGCCGGTGGCCGACCTTTCCATTCTCGACTTCGCGCCCGAACCTGAAGCCAAGCCGGCGGGCGAGCAGGACAAGCTCGTCGAAGATGCTGGCATCAGCTTTGCGGCGCTGATGGAAGAAATCCAGCCGAGCCCGGTCGCGGCAGCAAAGCCTGCTCCGGTCGCACCTCCGGCGAGCAAACCTTTGGCAGCGGCGCCGACCAATGGCGACGGCGAGGACAATCATCGCGCCGTGGGCGTGCAGTCGATCCGTGTCGATCTCGACAAGGTGGATCGCGTCGTCAACATGGTGGGCGAGCTGGTCATCACCCAGTCCATGCTGACCCAGCAGATGGATGAGACGCTTCGTGCGCGCTATACCGAACTGGTGCGCGGGCTCGAAGTGCTGGCGCAGACGACGCGCGGGCTCCAGGACTCGGTCATGGCCATTCGTGCGCAGCCGGTCAAATCGGTGTTTTCGCGCATGCCGCGCCTCGTGCGTGAGCTGGCCGCCAAGACCGGCAAGAAGATCAAGCTCGAGACCATCGGCGAGAACACCGAAATCGACAAGACGGTGATCGAGCAGCTCTCTGATCCGCTCACCCACATGATCCGCAATTCAGCCGACCATGGCGTTGAATCGCCGGAGACCCGCCGTGCCGCAGGCAAGAGCGAAGTCGGCACGATCCGCCTCTCGGCCGAACAGGCGGGCGGCAATATTCTCATCGTGGTCGAAGAC
>JAAZLP010000165.1 GCA_012799265.1 Phyllobacteriaceae bacterium
TGGCGGCGCCGCCGCCATAGCCATAGCCGCCATAGGCAGAGCCACGATCAGTGACCTCGACGGCGTCGGGCGGCAGTTCGTCGACAAAGCGGGACGGGATGGCAGACTGCCAGAGGCCGTGGATGCGGCGGTTCTGAGCGGCGGAAATGCGCACGCGCTTGCGGCCACGGGTAATGCCGACATAGGCCAGACGCCTCTCTTCCTCGAGGCCGGCGCGGCCGCTTTCGTCCATGGAGCGCTGGCTGGGGAAGGTGCCGTCTTCCCAGCCGGGCAGGAACACCGTGTTGAATTCGAGACCCTTGGCCGAGTGCAGCGTCATGATGGTGACAGCGTCGCTCGTATCGGCGCTGTCGCGATCCATCACCAGCGAGATGTGTTCGAGGAACCCGCCCAAGGTTTCGAACTCTTCCATGGCGCGGCTGAGTTCCTTGAGGTTTTCCTTGCGGCCCTGCGACTCCGCCGACTTGTCGGCCGAGAGCATGTCCATATACCCGCTTTCTTCGAGGATCTGCTCGACCAGTTGATAGGGTGCCAGCGTCTCGGCGCGATAGGCCCAGTCGTCGAATTGGGCGATGAGGCCGCGCAGCGTGGTGCGCTGCTTGGGTTTCAGGTCCTCTGTCTCGACCATCATGCGCGTCGCCGTCAGCAGCGGCACGTTCATGTGACGGGACGTTGCCGTCAGCATGTTGACGGTGGAATCGCCGAGGCCGCGCTTGGGCACATTGATGATGCGCTCGAAGGCGAGATCGTCGGCCGGCTGGGCAACGAGACGCAGATAGGCGAGAGCGTCGCGGATTTCCTTGCGCTCATAAAAGCGCGGGCCGCCAACGACGCGGTAATTGAGCCCCAGCGTGATGAAGCGCTCTTCCAGCTCGCGCATCTGGAACGAGGCACGGACCAGAATGGCAATGGAATTCAGGCTCTCACCCTGGCGCTGGTATTGCTCGATTTCCTCGCCAATCGTGCGGGCTTCTTCCTCGCTGTCATAGACCTGCGTGAAGGAGATCGGCTCGCCGGGCTCGGCAATATCGGTAAAAAGCGTCTTGCCCAGACGGCCTTCATTAAAGGCGATGATGGTCGAGGCGGCCTTGAGGATATTCGCGGTCGAGCGGTAGTTGCGCTCGAGCTTGATGACCTTGGCGCCGGGGAAATCGCTCTCGAAGCGCAGGATGTTGTCGACCTCTGCGCCGCGCCAGCCATAGATGGACTGGTCGTCGTCGCCCACCACACAGATATTGGCTTCCGAGGCCGGTTTGCCCTGTGCGAGCAGACGCAGCCAGAGATATTGGGCGGTGTTGCTATCCTGGTATTCGTCCACCAGCATGTATTTGAACTTGCGGTGGTATTCGGCCAGCACTTCCGGATTTTCGCGGAAGAGGCGGATGCATTCGAGCAGGAGGTCGCCGAAATCGGCGGCGTTCAAAACCTTCAGCCGCGCCTGATAGTCGTAATAAAGCTTGCCGCCCTTGCCATTGGCGAAGTGCCCACTTTCGGCCGCCGACACGTCCTTGGGCAGGAGGCCACGGTTTTTCCAGGCGTCGAGCATCCCGGCAAACTGGCGGGCGGGCCAGCGCTTCTCGTCTATATTTTCGGCTTCCAGCAGCTGCTTGATCAGCCGGATCTGGTCGTCCGTATCGAGGATGGTGAAGGTCGGCTTGAGATCGACCAGTTCGGCATGCTGGCGGAGAATACGTGCGGAAATGGAGTGGAACGTGCCCATCCAAGGCAGGCCATCCAGCGCTGGCACAAGCTCATGGATGCGTTTCTTCATTTCGCTGGCGGCCTTGTTGGTGAAGGTCACCGCAAGGATCTGGCTGCCCCAGGCAATGCGCTGGTTGAGGATATGCGCGATACGGGTCGTCAGGACGCGCGTTTTGCCCGTACCCGCGCCGGCAAGCACCAGTAGCGGCCCTTCGGTCGTCAGCACGGCATCACGCTGCTCGGGATTGAGACCGGTAAGGTAATCCGGCTCGCGCCGGTTGAGCTGACTGGTGATCGGCCCGGCCGAGGGACGGGGCAGGGGAGCTGGTTCGGACATACGCGAATTTTCCGGGGCATCAGCGGCAGTGCCGCCGCTTCGTCTTGCCTTGACGAATCCTATTTTGTTCTCGTTCGGCAATATAGGGATCGCGATCCGCCCTGTATAGCAGCGCGGGCGCTCACAGAGGCGTTTGGCAAGGCAGAACCTGCGCAATTCGGCTTCATCCGGCTTGCGTGAGCACAGCAAGTGCCTACACTCGCCGCGGTTTCATCCGGTGGCAGTTCTTAGACAGTGCTCAATCGCATCTATATCGTGGTCGGCATCTTCGCCATTGTGGTGCTGTCCGGCGCTTTCATCGCGCCGCGCTTCATCCAGTGGAGCGATTATCGCGACCGCATGGAGGACCTGGCCAGCGGTGTGCTCGGCGCGGACGTGACGATTCGGGGCGATATTTCGTTCTCGTTGCTTCCCACGCCCCAGCTTGAATTCTCCGATGTCATTGTCGGCGATCTGGAATCGCCGGCCGCCACGGTTGCCGCCGTTGAAGCCGAATTCGCGCTCTTCGACTTCCTGCGCGACATCTACAACCTGACTTCGCTGACCTTGATGCAGCCGGTTCTGGAGGTGGTGCTGGATGAAAATGGCCTCCTGACCTCCAGTGTCGATGTGACCGGCCAGGGGGCAGGGGTGTCCTTGGGCATGGCGCGGATTTCCAATGGCAGTGTGCGACTGACCGATCTGCGCGCCGACGAGGTCTTTACCGCCACCAGGATCGACGGCGAGCTCAAGATGTCGAGCTTCATCGGTCCATTCCAGTTTCAGGGCGCGGCCGATTATGGCGACAAGCGCTACGATGTCCGGTTCAATTCCGGCAATGTCGATGCCTCGGGCTCGACGCGTCTCACCAGCTTTTTCCGTGAGGTAAATGGCGGCTTTTCGGTCAATGCAGAAGGCAATCTCCTGACTGGAGCTGCGCCCAAATTCGACGGCACCCTGACCTATCGCCAGGCGCCACCCGTCGCTGACGCCGCCGACGACATCCGTGGCAATCTCGTATTGGAATCCACGGTCTCCATGTCGACCGACCGGGTCACTGTTTCCGCATTCACCCTGCTCCCCGACGAAAACCGGGCCAGCATGCGGCTTACGGGAGCGGCCAATATTCAGCTTGGCCTGCGGCGCGAATTCGACGCGGTGATTTCGGGCGGCGTGTTCTCCCTGCCGCCGCGCGACGCTACCGAAGTGGCTTCCGAACTACCCTATGAAATGGTCCGCCTGCTCTCGGAAATTCCGGCGCCGCCGCTCCCGCCCATGCCGGGCAAGCTGGGCATCGACCTCGCCGAGGTGTCGCTGCGCGGCTTCAGCCTGCGCGAACTGCGGCTGGATGCAATAACGGACGGCAAAGCCTGGGATATCCAGCAGGCCGTCGCACACATGCCGGGCGATACCGAAGTGCGGCTTTCCGGAAAGGTGGGCAATGACGCGGGTGCCGTGAGTTTCCTCGGCGACCTCGCCGTCAAGGCTGAGCGGCTTGACGCCCTGTCCCAGCTCTGGCGCCGGGCGCGCGACAACAATCCCCTTTTCAACACGCCTGGCGCGCTGGAAGGTCGGCTCATGCTGGCCGGCGACGCCTTTGGTCTCAGCAATGGCCGCTTCACCTTTGCTGGGCAGACCCACAATGTCGAAGTGCGTCTCGGCTTTGGCGCCGAGCCGCGACTGGACGCCGTTCTGGGACTGGGCACTCTCACCTCGGCACAGACCAATGCGCTCCTGGCGCTGGCGCCGGATATTGCCAGCGAACCGAGCTTTGCCGTGAGTTTCCCCGATGGCAGCTTTTCGCTGACGGCCAAGGCCATGGACGTCATGGGGCTGATGGCAGAGGATTTTGTGGCAGAAGGCCAATGGATGCCCAATGAACTGCGCTTTGCCCGCCTAGCTGCCGCAAACTGGGATGGCATCGGCTACGATCTCGCTCTGCGATTGGCGGGTAGTCTTTCGGATCCGCGCATCACCGGCTCGGGCAAGGTCACCGTCAGCTCTGCAGAAACAGAAGGGCTGCTGGCGCTTTATGAAATGGCTGGTGTGCCCTTTGGCTGGCAGGAGGGGCTGGCACCCAGCTGGCCAGCCGATCTGCAGTTTATCCTGACGGACAACGATGCCGATAGTGGCCAGGTCCTGACCCTGACCGGCGATCTGGGTGCGGGCGATTTTGACCTGCGTGCTGAAATGGCTGAAGGCCTCGCGCGGCTTTCCGATGCCGATCTTAGGCTCGTTGCCTCTCTGGAGGGCGATGACGACGAGGCGATCCAGAGCCAGTTGGGGCTCGGGGACATTCCGCTCTTTGAGGGCGATGGTTCGGTCGTGGCCAGCCTTTTCGTCGAGGGCAACAGCGCCGATGGTTTTGAGGGCCGCGCCGGGATCAGCCAGAATGAACAGTCGCTGAGCTTTTACGGCAGGCTCAGTGTCGCCGAAAACGGCGAGATCAGCGGCGACGGTTCACTGGATGCCATTCTCGCCAATGCCCGTGGCCTTGCGGCACTGGCCGGGATGCGGGGAGCAAGCCTGCCGGCAATCGATGCCAATGCATCGGTCCAGTTTGCGGGATCGAGGGGCCTTACGCTTGAAACCATTTCCGGCGTTTCCGGCGACGTGACCTTCACCGGCGATCTCTCCATGCAGCGCCTCGGCCAATTGCCGACCTATAGCGGCTCACTGAAAGTCGATGCCGTTGACATGGTGGGCATCGCTGCGTCCCTCCTGGGGGCAGAAGCGCTCGCCGTGCCGGGCGAAAGCATCTGGCCGGAAGGGCCGCTGGCGATCGAACTCGAGAACCGTGCCTCCCGCGGCAATATCGCGGTGACGGCCGATGCGACGACCCTGGCCGGTGCCAAGATCTTCGGCGAGACCGGTTTCACCTATTCCTGGGACCAGACCTCAACACTGCTCGACAATCTGCAGGCTCAGGTGGGCGACGGCACCCTCAGCCTAAGCCTCACGTCCTGTTGCACAGGCAATCTCAGCGAACGGACACTATCGGGCCGCATGGCACTCGCCGGGGTGGATGTCGACGCCCTGTTGCCGCCGCTCGCCGCCATGGGGCTTGATGGCGCTGCCACCGGCGGTGTGCAGTTTGAAGGGACCGGGCAGAGTGTCGCCGATGTCGTGCGGACCCTGACCGGCGAAGGCAATTTCGCCATCGCGGATTTTGCTGTCAGCGGGTTCTCACCGGAAGCTTTCCCCTCCATTGCCGGGATCGAGGACGCCCTCAATACAGAAGCCGACGCCATTGAAACGCTGATCAGCCTGGCGCTTGGGCAGGGCAGCTTTGAGACCGAGGAGGCGCGCGGCGCCTTCTCGATCGCCGGCGGCACCGTCCGGGTCGCCAATCTCATCGTTGAAGGGGAGGGAGGTCTCCTGTCCGGTAGCCTCAACGTGGCGCTTCCCCTCCTGGGTCTCGACGGCAGCTTCGTGCTGACGCCGCGCAATTTCGTCGATCAAAACGGACTTGTCGAAGCGGACACTGCGCGCATCCTCGCCCGGCTGGCGGGGTCTATTCTGGCGCCTGCGCTAAGCTTTGATCTCACCGAGATGGTCGCGTCGATCCAGGTGCGCGCCAACGAGCTGGAACTGGATCGTCTGGACCGGCTGCGTCTTGAGGATGAAGCGCGTCAGCGAGAGGCAGCAGAGGCCCGCAATCGCCTGATCGAGGAGCAGCAACGGCGCGCCGCCGAGGAGCGTGCGCGTCGGGAGGCTGAAGAGGCCGAACGTCGCGCGCTCGAGGAGCTCTCAGCGCCGCCCGAGGCGCCAATTGATCCGGTTGCGCCTTTGGGTGGTCCGCTGGAGCTCGGCTTCCAACCATCGGTCAATCAGCCGATTGGTCCGGACGTCAATCAGCCGATCCAGCTCATTCCGCCGAACTGACAGCAGCCCGGTCGCGGTAATAGGCGAGAACGGCCAACCGCACTGCCGATGACAGATTGGTGGTTTCGCGAGTCTCGTCGATTTCCCGCACGAGGCCTGCAAGGCTCAGCTGACGCTCAGCCGCCATGGCCTCCAGCCCACGCCAGAATTCTGGCTCGAGCGCGATGGAGGTACGATGGCCGGTGATGGAGAATGAGCGCTTATCCATGCAAGCGCTGCCGCATCAGGGCTTCTTGCGGAACGCGTCGAGGCTGACCACTTTTTCGCCAGCGGCTTCAGCCGGTGCTGCGTCGCCGGAGGCGGCTTCGGTCTCCGCATCAGCGCGGGCTTCTTCCGCTTCGTCGTCCCGCGCAGCGGTGGCCGGATCAAACTGCAGGCCGAACTGCACGGAAGGGTCGAAAAATCCCTTAATGGCCGAGAAGGGGATGACCAGTGTTTCGGCCTGGCCATTGAAGCTCAAACCGACCTCAAAACCCGTCTCGTTGACCTTGAGGTCCCAATACTGGTTCTGCAGAACGATGGTCATTTCCTTGTCGTACTGCCGCAGCAGCTCTTCGCTGAGGCGCACGCCCGGCGCGCGGGTAGCGAAGGAAATGAAGAAGTGGTGGTCGCCCGGCAGGCCGGTGCGCGAAACCTCGGCCAGAACCTTGCGCACGACGCCGCGCAGGGCTTCCTGGGCGAGAATGTCGTATCGCATGTGGTCTTCGGCCATAACTTACTCCTACCGGGGATAGAGAATCCCGAACGGCTCATATCAGCCCTACGTTCCGAGATATTTCAAGGACAAAGGCGACGCAGGGAAGGGATATGAGGAATGAAGTGCAGGCTTCTGTTGCCAGGTGCCTGCGGACCCCGCCTACCGCCCGGCTAGGAGCGGAGGACTTGATTCCCAGTACTCGCACCGCTTAGGCGGCGAGAGCAACCGGAGCCTTATGGTTGTCATTTGCAACTATAAGTTTCGGACCGATAACGGTGGTACCTCACCGAGCAAAAGCACACTCTTTACGCCCTCGTCGATCCTGTTTCGTCCCCATTGGCTCCCCCTTTTAAGGGGAGGAGATGGTGGAGACGCCGGGTACTGCCCCCGGGTCCGATGGGTTTATTACAATGACCGTTTATTGCCATAGCCCTTGCGAGCACCCCCTATATAGGTGAGCCGTATCGCAGATGCAAACTCGCCAGCGCTGATTCAGGTCCGATTAACAGCTCCCCGCCATCCTGCCCTCCTCGGAATCGGGGAAGCAGTGAATGGCACCACGCCGGCAGACATATGGGAGGGGCGCGCGATATAACCGCCAGGGTCGGTCCCGGCGGCGCGGCTGGCTTGAGACGCTGCCGCTGTTGCCTATGCTCTTGGTGGCCATCGGCGTCGGCGGCGGGGCGAGCCTGGTGCTGCAGGAGACGCGGCTTGGCGATTTCCTGCTCGACCAATCGGCGCCCACCACGATTTCGGCCCTCACGGCGCGACATTTTCCCATCTGCTCCGGCAGCACCCGCGTCACCTGCGTGGTCGATGGCGATACGTTCTGGCTCGACGGTGTCAAATACCGCATTGCCGACATCAATACGCCTGAAGTGGGCAATCCCCAATGCGCCGCCGAGGCCGCAAAGGGGCGTCAGGCGACGCAGCGCCTCGCCCAACTGCTCAATGCTGGTCCCATCTCCCTTGCGCCCGCAGATCGCGATCAGGACCAATATGGCCGCAAACTGCGCATCGTCGAGCGCGATGGCCGGTCCATCGGTCGCCAGCTGGTCGCCGAGGGGCTTGCCCATGAATGGCGGGGTCGTCGCGAAAGCTGGTGTTGAGCCTCGCTTTGCATTAGCTCTTCTGGGCGTCGCCATGGAGGGAAGCGTGTCGCTGTCGGTTATTGAAGGCAGAAGCTGCGAAGGCTGCACCGCCTGCTGTTCATTTGCGCCCATCCGTACCAACGAGCTGGATAAGCCCGCCAATTCGCTCTGCCTCCACTGCGCCGAAGGCCAGGGCTGCACCGTTTACGACATTCGCCCCCAGGTCTGCCGGGGGTTTTACTGTGGCTACTTTTTTCTTCCCGAACTCGGTGAAGAATGGCACCCATCGCGCAGCGGCGTCGTCATCCGGTCCGAACATTTCGACAATGACACGATCACCATCCTGGTGCTCGAACTGACCGCTTTCCTCGTTTCAGAGAGCTTTGCCGGTCTTGTCGGCGCCTGGGTGGACGAGGGCATCAGCGTCGAATTCGAACGCCTCGGCCCCCCGGGCCACCTGCCGGCCAAAATGCGTATCAACGAAATCCTCGAGGACGCCGTCAAAGCCCGCGATCTCCGCGCCATGCACACCGGCTTCGCCTGGGCCCTGTCCTATATCGACAAAACCCACACCTGGGAAAAAGATGAAACCCCGTTTCGGAGTTTGTTGGCGGGCGATGCGAGGGTGTAGTGAATTGTGCGCGCTCAGCGCGAGCGCAAGGTACTGCTAACGCCGCCGACATTCCTGACTGCCAGGTCAATGCGGGCAGGAGCGCGTAAGGTGGGAAATTTCGGGAGAGATTGGCTGGGGAACCTGGATTCGCAGCAA
>JAAZLP010000166.1 GCA_012799265.1 Phyllobacteriaceae bacterium
CGGATCAATTTCGCATCCTCAGGCCCATCAATCGCTTCCAGCGCCAGCCCGGCGAGGGCAGCGAGCCACAGGTCCGCGTGCCCCTCCCTCCAGCGCTCGATGATCGATACGCGCAACAGATCGGCCTCTACGTCTGGCAAAGCGTGCCGCAGTTCGGCCAGTATAGCCTCAGGATCCCCACTCGCCGTCGCCGCCTCCACAGCGTCCAGACCTGTCCTGATCTCCAGACGTCGCTGCACATCTGCTTGCGCCGCATGCAGCCTCGCTTCCTTCACCTCCGGCGGATTGAGCTCCACATCAAGCCGTTCACGGTGAGGGGATAAACCGTGCAGGTTCACCGCCCAGCCCAGCGCGCTCTGAAGCGCCGCGTAGTGTTCTGGCGCGTCATAAAATTGGTCACTGAGCAGGTCCGCAGCGGTCTCCGCCGCAAAATCCGAGACGCTGGCATCGCGGGACATCAGTCCATCGCATAGCCGCTCCACCGCAGCGCCTTTATCAAAACCGTCGGGCCCTCCCGGGAGGTCATCGAAGCGACGCAGGACGGCCTTGTCGAACCAGAGATGCGCCCGGTCCCAATCCGCGCCTTCGTAGCGATCCAGCATAGCGTGGGCCGCTTCGACCAGCTCCGGAAATTGGGGTACCGCATATTGAGCAAGCCGCTCCGCAACGGCAATGGGACGAAGCTCATTCTCCTGATCCTCAAGACTGTCGATGACCCAGTTCAGCTGAGCTACCCGCTTGGCCCGCGTTCGCGGCATCAGGAGATCAACCGTCGTCTTCACGCGCATGGCGACATCTGGCGCCTGCTCCTCTAGCCGCTTTGCAGCCCGTGCGAGATTAAGCGCGATATCGTCCAGCCAGCCATCGGACTCGTCTCGACGTGCCGCGATCTCGCTTGCCAGATGGTCAAGGAGCGTCGCACCACCTTCCGCGATTGCCCGCTGCAGCATGGCAACCTGACCGTCCGTGTTCGTGCTTTCTCCGCTTAGCCCCATCCCCGCCAAGCCGCCAGCGCTTGCGGCCGCTTCTGTACCTCCCAGGCATGCAGCATCAACGCCTGACGATCATAGATCGTGCTTCCCGGCATTGCCTTGCAAAGCACCGCATAGGCCTCATGAGGCGCTACATCCTCGGGCAGCAGAGCAATGGACTGGAGGGCGTTGTTTTCACCCGCCAGATAGGGGGAGCCCTCGTCGTTGGCTGGCTTGAGCCGGTCGAGCAGCATATCGCCGGTCTGTTGGCGGAAACGCGCCTTCCGTTGGTCCCGCAGCGTCATGAAGGCAATCAGCCCCACAACCGCAGCCATGGGCACGATCAGGATCAGCCACGAGGAAAATGGAAGGGGCACGAAGCTCATGCCCCACCCTAACGTGGGCGCGGGAACCGACACCCCCCAAATAGGGTGCGCCCCGCGCCACGTCTGCTTCTATCGCTTAGACCGTGCCGCGTTCCTTCCGGATGGCGAGTACAGCATCGATATCGGCCGCCGAATGCCGCTCATGCAGCTGCTCGTCTTCCGGACCGTTGCCGATGTTGACGCAGCGGCCGCGCTTCACGCCTTCGCGGGCATCTACTTCCTTGGCCCAGCGAACGAGGTTCGTGTAGCTCGCGACGTCCAGGAATTCCCCGGCATTGTAGTTCCGACCGAGAACCATGTTGCCGTACCAGGGGAAGATGGCCATGTCGGCGATCGTGTATTCGCTGCCCGCAACGAACGGACGATCTGCCAGCGTCAGGTCAAGAACGTCGAGCTGACGCTTGGTCTCCATGGCGTAGCGGTTGATCGCATATTCGATCTTGGTGGGCGCATAGGCATAGAAGTGACCGAAGCCACCGCCCACAAACGGCGCCGACCCCATCTGCCAGAACAGCCAGTTGAGCGTTTCGGTGCGGCCGGCAATATCCTTGGGCAGGAAGGCGCCAAACTTCTCAGCCAGATAAACCAGCATCGAGCCGCTTTCGAAGAGGCGGATCGGTTCGGCCGGGCCGTAGTCCATCATGGCAGGAATTTTCGAGTTCGGATTGATGTCGACGAAGTCCGATCCAAACTGGTCCCCTTTGCCGATATTGATCAGCCACGCGTCATATTCCGCGTCATGACCTGCCGCCAGCAGCTCTTCGAGCATAATGGTGACCTTCTGGCCATTGGGCGTGCCCAGCGAATAGAGCTGGAACGGATGCTCGCCGCGCGGCAGCTTGGCCTCATGGGTCGCTCCCGCCGTCGGGCGATTGGTGCTCGCAAAAGCCCCGCCATTTTCCTTGTCCCAGGTCCAAACCCTTGGCGGCACATATTCACTCATTTGCGGCACTCTCGTCTGCATGAATCGAAGCGGCGTCCATCGCCTTTTGCCGATATAATCACAGTCTTCCCGAAAGGTAACCCCGGACGCCATGCACCCTTGCTCCGAGTCTTCCCCGCAGATAAGCCTCGCCCATGAATACCGCCCCATTTGAAATCTATCTCGTCGCCACCCCCGGCCTTGAAGCCCCGCTTGCCGAAGAAGCGCGGGAAGCCGGCTTTGCCGACGCCAAGATCACCGATGGCGGTGTTTCCTTCATGGGGTCCTGGCCCGATGTCTGGCGGGCCAATCTCGTCCTCCGCGGCCCCACCCGTATTCTCGCGCGGATGGCCTCCTTCAGGGCTATGCATCTCGCCCAGCTCGACAAGAGGGCCACGAAAATCGAATGGGCAACTTTCCTTCGCCCCGACGTGCCGGTGCAGGTCGAAGCCAGTTGCAAACGCTCGCGCATCTATCACGCCGGCGCCGCTGCCCAACGCGTCGCCACCGCGATCACCAAGACCCTTGGCGCACCGATCAAGGAAGACGCCGAGCTCCGCGTCATGGTCCGCATCGAGGATGACCTCGTGACAATCAGCCTCGATACGACCGGAGCTTCCCTCCACAAGCGCGGCTTCAAGGAGCAGGTCAACAAGGCCCCGATGCGCGAGACCATGGCCGCGCTTTTCCTCCGCCAATGTGGTTACACCGGCACCGAACCCGTTCTCGATCCAATGTGCGGCTCAGGCACCTTCCCTATTGAAGCCGCCGAGATCGCACTCGGTCTCCAGCCCGGCCGCGAGCGCAGCTTTGCCTTCGAACAGCTTCCAAGCTTTGACGCCAAGGCATGGGCCGACCTGCGCGCACCACAGAAGCTAAAAAGCACAGACATCCGCTTCTACGGCACCGACCGGGATGCCGGCGCCATCCGCATGGCCGGTGAGAACGCGGCCCGCGCTGGCGTCTCCGCCCTCACCCATTTCGACCAAAAATCCATTGAAGACCTCACCCCGCCCGAAGGCCCGCCGGGTCTTGTCATCGTCAACCCGCCCTATGGCACCCGCATCGGCGCCAAGGGCGCGCTGATCCCCCTGCACAAGACGCTCGGCACCGTGCTCAAAACCCGCTTCAAGGGATGGCGCGTCGGCATCATCACAGCAGACAAGCAACTCGCCCAGGCTACCGGCCTCTCCTTCGAGCCCATGCTTCCAACCGTGCTGCATGGCGGCATCCGCGTGGCGCTCTACCGGGCCAATCTCTAGGCGAAAGCCCTCTTTTTCGATCACATTTCAGCGCCGCGACATCACACCTTCGCAATTTGAACCAAATGCTAACCAAGCTGGCAGCCATGTAAGGGACGCATGCAACAAATGCCGGACCACCACACTTGAGTTAGTAACCGCGTAGCGATGGGTAGTTCAGATGTCCAAAATGTCCCGGATCCTCCTTGTCGAGGACGAAATCATCCTCCTGCTCGATCTCATTGATCAGTTGACCGAGCTGGGCTTC
>JAAZLP010000167.1 GCA_012799265.1 Phyllobacteriaceae bacterium
ATCCCGGCCGTTGAGCCTGGTTCGGTGACCGAAGCCTCGCTCGCTGCCGGTGCAACGCTCGCCCAGGACAACGGCGCGATGGACTTCATCGCCAATGCCACCGGCGCTATCTTTGCTGCTGGCTGGACCCCCGAGCTGCAGAAGATGGTCGGCGGTCAGCAGAATGCCCAGGGCATGCTTGAGGCCGTCCAGCGCGAATACGAGACCCAGCTGTCCCGATAATCGGGATCTGCTGCGCGACACGATACAGAGTGAAGGTGAACTAGACACATGACCTCGGCACCTGCCGCGCAGCGGCAAGAACAGCGGCTCCCCCAAACAAGGGGGAGCCGCAAGTCCAGAAAGGCAGCGTGGTTCTTCGTTGCCCCGGCTTTCGCCTTCTATGCAGCCTTCGTGCTCGTGCCGCTGGCGATGAGCTTTTATTATTCGTTCCTGCGCTGGGACGGGATCGGGCAGGCGCGCTTCCACGGCATCACGAACTACGTGACTGTTCTCACCGACCCCAAGCTGCTGCAGATCATCGGCAACGCCTTCCAGCTGGTCGGCTATTTCACCGTTATTCCGGTCGTACTGGGCCTGGCCGTGGCGTCTGTCATTCGCGGCCACATGGCCGGCCCTTTCGGCACGGCGACCCGCACCATTCTCTTCCTGCCACAGGTCATTCCACTGGTTGCTGCCGGCATTGCCTGGAGCTGGATGTTCGCCAATACCGGCGTCGTCAATCAGGGCCTGCGCGCCATCGGCCTTTCCGACTGGGCGCGCGGCTGGCTGGGTGATTTTGTATGGGCCCTGCCCGCCGTGGGCATTATCGGCGCTTGGGTGCTGCTTGGTCTTTGCACCATCCTGCTTGTGACCGGCATTACCAAGATCGATCCCAGCCTTTATGAAGCCGCCCGCCTGGATGGCGCCCGCCCCTGGCATGAGTTCATCTACATCACGCTGCCCGGTCTTCGTCAGGAGATCGCCGTCTGTGTGACCCTCACCGTCATCTCGGCGCTGGCCAGCTTCGATATCGTCTATATCGCCACGCAGGGCGGACCAGGCATTACCACCATGGTGCCAGGGCTCGAGATTTATCGGCTCGCCTTCGCCCATAGGCAGGTTGGCCTGGCGTCTGCCCTCGCCATCGTCCTGATGATCCTGGTGCTGATCTCCATCGCGCCCATTCAGTGGTTTGCACGGGAAAAGAAATGACACTGCCGCGTCCAAACACACTGGTAGCGCGCGGTCTCATCATCCTTTTGATGATCCTGACCCTGCTGCCTTTCCTTTCCATGCTCTCGGCCGCGCTCGCGCCGCAGGGCACCTATCCCAACGGCCTGCAATGGCCGGCCGATCCGCAATGGGGCAATTTCGTTCGCGCGTTCGAAGTCGCCAAGATGGATCAGCTGCTGCTCTCCAGCTTCCTCATCGTCCTCGGCGTCGTGCCAATCTCGGTGCTGCTGGCCACGATGGCCGGTTATGGTTTGGCCAAGCTCACCACCAATAAATACAAGTGGCTCTACCTGATCTTCGTCTTCGGCCTGACGCTGCCCTTTGAGGCCGTGATCACGCCGCTCTATTACGAAGTGCGGGCCATGGGCCTGCTCAATACCCGCTTTGCGATCATCCTGCCGCTGATCGGCCTCTACATGCCTTTCGGCGTCTATTGGATGCGCGCGCACTTTCTCAACGTGCCGCATGATCTGACCGAAGCGGCCCAGCTGGATGGCGCCTCACGCTGGAAGGAATTCTGGCATGTGCAGGTGCCGCTGGCGCGCCCTGCCATCATGTCCCTGACCATCCTGCTCTTCCTCTGGACCTGGAACCAGTTCCTGCTGCCCGTGGTCTTGGTGCAGGATCCGATGCAGCGCACCATGGCTGGTGCCCTCGGTGCTTTCCAGGGTCAGTGGGGCACCGACATTCCGCTGCTTTGCGCTGGCGCCCTGCTTATCCTTACGCCTACCATCCTCATCTTCCTCATGTTCCAACGCCAATTCGTCGCCGCCCTGATGCAGGGCGCGGTGAAGGGCTAAAGGAGACCGTCATGGCTGGCCTGACCATCCGCTCCGTCCGCAAGAACTACGGCCCTGTGCCCGTCATCAAGGGCGTTGACCTCGACATCGCCCACGGTGAATTCGTCGTCTTCGTCGGGCCCTCCGGCTGCGGCAAGTCCACGCTGCTGCGCATGATTGCAGGCCTCGAGGACATCACCGAGGGCACGATTGCCATCGGCGATCGCGTCGTCAACGACGTCGAGCCACGCGACCGCGGCGTCGCCATGGTGTTCCAGTCCTACGCGCTCTATCCGCATATGAGCGTCTACGACAATGTCGGCTTTGGCCTTAAGCTCGCTGGCACGCCCAAGGATGTCCGCGACGCCAAGATCCGCGAAGCCGCCCGCGTACTGCAGATGGAACACCTACTCGATCGGAAGCCAGCCCAGCTCTCCGGCGGCCAACGTCAGCGCGTCGCCATTGGTCGAGCCATTGTGCGCCAGCCAGACGTGCTCCTCTTTGACGAACCCCTTTCCAACCTCGACGCCGCTCTTCGTGGCGACATGCGCATGGAGCTTGCGCGTCTGCACAAGGACCTCGACGCCACCATGATCTATGTGACCCATGATCAGGTGGAAGCGATGACGCTGGCGGACAAGATCGTGGTGCTTGATGGCGGGGTCGTCCAGCAGGTCGGCACGCCGCTCGAGCTCTATAACAAGCCCGCCAATCTCTTCGTCGCCGGCTTCATCGGTGCGCCGAACATGAACCTCGTTGCCGGCACGGTTGATGCCATCAACGCTGGAGAGCTGACTATTGCTCTTGGAGCGACCAAGGTCCGGGTTGCCATTGAAGGCGCGACATCGCTCAAGGCCGGCGACGCGGTCACCCTCGGCGTACGGCCGCACGCACTCACCGCCGACGCCAGTGGCCCGCTCAAGGGGATTGTCCAGCTCATCGAGCAGCTCGGCAATGAAACCGTTGTGCGGGTGAAACTGGCAGAAGGCGAAGAGATCACCGCCGTCCTGCCGGGCCAGTCCGGTCACGCCGTTGGCGCACCGATTACCCTCGCCTTCGATCCGGCATCCGCCCATCTCTTCGGCACCGATCAGCTTCGGGTCGGTTAGTCCCGGCGCATGCATAAGGCGGCATCAAGCATGATGCCGCCAGTGAGCGCTTGTAAGGCCTTACCCCTTTACGGCGCCGCCCGTCAGCCCCGAGATGACATAGCGCTGCGCCAGCAGGAAGAAGGCGATGGCGGGCATGATCGAAAGTGTCAGGAAGGCAAGAATACGCGGCCAATCAGATCCCCATTGCCCCTGGAACTGCATGATGCCCAGGGGCCAGGTGTATTTTGCCTCCGAATTCAGCACGATCAGCGGCAAGAGGAAGCTGTTCCAGCTGCCGACGAAGTTGAAGACACCTACGGTCGCGATGATCGGCAGGCAGAGCGGCAGCGTGATGTACCAGTAGATGCGGATATAGCCGCAATTGTCCATGCGGGCCGCGTCCACCAGTTCCTTCGGCAGTTCCTTGAAGAAATTGTGGAACAGCAGAACCGAGAAGGACACGCTGAAGGCGACCTGCACGATGATAATGCCCCAGTGGCTGTCCAGCATGCCCAGGTCGCGCATCTTGATGAACAGCGGCAAAATCCCCGTCGCAGAGGGGAACAGCAGGCCCAGCATCAGGTAGCCCAGAACGAAGTTGCGACCAAAGAACTTGATGTGCGCCAGGGCGAACGCCGCCATTGATGCAACAAGGGTGGAGAGCACGACCGTCCCGCCAGCGATCAGCAGCGAATTCCAGAGCGACGAGAAATACCGGGGCCCGCCCAGCACTTCATTGAACCGCACCGGATCCCAGCTTGCGGGTAGGCCGAACGGATTTACCCGCAGTTCTCCGATCTCTTTGAAGCCACCAAGCGCTGTTGTGTAGAAGGGAACGATGACAAAAGCGGCGACGATCAACAGCGTCACCCATTGGACGGGTGATATGGTCGGCTGACGGCGCTTTCTTGCAACGGTGGCCATCAGTTCTGCTCCGTCTTGAAGAGAATGCGTCGATAGGCGAGAGCCACGCAGACACAGGCAATGAAGAGCAACACGCTGACCGCGCCACCAAAACCCAGATTCATGCGGGTGATGCCGAACTGGTAAAGGAAGGTGACGATCGTGTGGCTCGAATGCGATGGCCCCCCGTTGGAGAGCGGGATGATCAGGTCAAAGAGCTGCAAGGCCCCTGTGATCGCAAAGAAGACCGAGATGACGATTGCCGAGCGGATCATTGGTATCTTGATATGGCGCACGATCTGCCAGCGGCTGACGCCATCCAGACGTGCCGCTTCGATGACCTCGCTGGGGATGGATTGCAGCCCCGCGATATAGATCATCATGTGAAAGCCAAAATACTTCCAGGTGATCACCAGCATGATTGCTGGCATGACCCAGAAGCGATCGCCAAGCACATGGGGCATTTCAACGCCGATGGCGCTGCCAATGGCGGGTAGCAAACCGTAGTTGCCGTCGTAGACAAACTTCCAGATGAGGCCTGCTGCCACTTCGGCAAGCATATAGGGCAGGAAGAACAGCACGCGGATCAGATTGATATGCGCCCCGCGTTCCGAGAGCGCCACGGCACACCACATGGCCAGCGGCAGCTGGATGAGCAGCGATACGGCCACCACGATCAGACTGTTACGTACTGCAGTACCGAAATTGCGGTGGGTTATGACGTCTTCGTAGTTCTTGAAGCCCACGAAATCCGTGATCGGCCCATAGCCGTTCCATTTGAAGAACGAGAAGGTCGCTGCGTCGACCATGGGCAGGACGACAAACAGCGTGAAAAGAATGATGGCAGGCGGCAGAAAAAGCAGCAGGGGCACCAGGCTCTTGCGGTCCATATAGCGTCGGCGTGCGCGGTATGTGCTGACACTGCCGGGGGCGGTCGCGATGCTGGTCATCTGCGTCTTGGTCCCTTGCTAATCGGGTTTCCATGCCCCGCGCGCTGACGCGTGGCGCAGGAAGTCCGAAAATCAATGATCTCAGGATTGCGGCGGCGCGCAAAGGGAACCCCCG
>JAAZLP010000168.1 GCA_012799265.1 Phyllobacteriaceae bacterium
CAGCGCCGTTGAGGCGGCCGAACTGGCATTGGCCAATGCGACCGTCAAATCGCCTGTGACCGGCATTGTCTCCTCGCGCTCCGTGGAGCCGGGCCAGACCATTCAGGCCGGCACCCCGCTGTTCAGCATCGTCAACCTCGACAAGATGGAATTCCAGGCCGCCGCCTCGGTCAATTCCAGCGCTCGCGTGGCCGCGGGCCAGGAAGCACATGTCTTCGTCACCGGTCTTGAAGGCGAAGAATTCGTGGGCAACGTGACCCGTGTGAACCCTGTCGCCCTGACCGGCACGCGCACCGTTCCGATCTATGTCGATATCGACAACACCGACGGAAAGCTCCGCGGTGGCATGTTTGCGACGGGCCAGATCGTCATCTCAGAGAAGGATGACGCGCTCGCCATTTCAGCGTCCGCGCTGCGCGAAGATGCAGAAGGCCATTACGTCCTCAAGCTGATTGACAATGTTCTGGTTCGCCAGCCCGTCGAACTGCAGCGCGAGTGGAACCGTGGCAGCCAGATCGAAGTCACGGGCCTCACCGAAGGCGATGTCATCGTCTCCGCGCCGCTCAGCGACCTCGGGCCGGATGATGCCGTTACGCTCGTGGAGGGCTAATCCATGTTTCTCACGCGCATAAGCGTAAACCACCCCGTCTTTGCGACCATGATCATGGTCGCAATCATGGTGTTCGGCATCTACTCCTACCAGCGACTGCCGATCGAGCAGTTGCCCGACATCGACCTGCCGGTCGTTGCCGTTGTCGTCGCCTATCCGGGCGCCTCTCCCGAGGCCGTTGAAGCCGATATCGTCGAGCCCATCGAAAACGCCGTGAACACTATCGCCGGCCTGGACACGCTCCAGTCTGTGGCCCAGTCGGGCCAGGCGATGGTCATCATGATGTTCAACATGGATGCCGACTCGGCCGAGAAGATCCAGGAAGTCCGCGACAAGATCGACCCGGTTCGGGCCCAGCTGCCCTCCGGCGCCAACGATCCGCGTATTCTGCGCTTCGACCCCAGCGCCCTGCCGCTGATGTCTCTGGCTGTCAGCTCGAGCTCGCTCTCGCCACGCGACCTCACCGCTCTGACTGAAGACGTCATCGCCCGCCGCATCGCCACCATCGACGGTGTGGGCAGTGCCACGGTCGTGGGCGGCGTTCCGCGCCAGCTCAATATCGAAATCGATCCGGATCGCCTCGCGGCCTACAATATCAGCCCCAATGCTGTCGTGCAGGCCCTGCAGGCCGCCAACCGCGACCTTTCTGCGGGCTCGATTACCCAGGACAGCATGGTTCAGTCCATCCAGGTTCTTGGCCGTCTCGAGGACGAACAGGACTTCTATGACGTCACCGTCGGCAGCCAGGGTGGCCAGCCGGTCACGCTGCGCGATGTGGCGACTATTGTGGACGGTACTGGCGAGGCGGCAAGCCTTGCCATCCTGAACGGCCAGCCTGCCCTTGCCATCGACGTCCTCAAGACCCAGGGCGCCAATACCGTTGGCGTCTCCGAAGACATCAAGAGGACCATCCAGCGCCTGCTCGACCGCGAACTCCCCGACGACGTCGAAATCGAGATCGTTGTCGACAACGCCAAGCCGGTGGAAGACTCCTTCCACGCGGTGCAGAACATGCTGCTCGAAGGCGCGGCTCTTGCCGTCGTCATCGTCTTCCTGTTCCTCAATTCCTGGCGTTCGACCATCATCACGGGCCTCACCCTGCCGATTTCTATCATCGGCACGATGATCGCGCTCAGCGTCATGGGCTTCTCGCTCAACATGATGACCCTGCTGG
>JAAZLP010000169.1 GCA_012799265.1 Phyllobacteriaceae bacterium
AGGCCGCAAGTCGCTGGCCGTTTATCTCGAAATGTGCCGGGAAAAGGGGATTGAGCCGCGCCGGAATTTCTCCGGCAAGTTCAATGTCCGCCTCACCCCTGACGACCATGCCGCCGCAGTCATTGCCGCAGCAGCGTCGGGCAAGAGCCTGAATGAATGGATCGTAGGGACGATCAGGGAGGCCGCTGAATAGCGGCCTCGTTCGTTCAACCGGGTTTAAAAGGAGACATCGTCATGACCGCTTCCACCGTGCCGCTACGCGCCGCCCTTTATCTGCGCGTCTCGACGGCGCGGCAGGCCGGCATTGCAGAACGGCAAATGGGACCGCGCATCGATTTATGTGCAGGACTGGTACAGCTGGCGCGCCCAGCCCCGCCTGCGCTTTGGCGACGACGGCCAGGTGACGGCACAGTGGTCCAGCCGCGGCCAGTATGCCGAAGGCGCCACGATCGACTGGCTGACGCCGCATGAAGATGGCAGCATGACTGCGGTTTTCGACGGGCCGGACAACCGCCTCGAGATTTCGACGAGCCAGGTCGATGTCTATGTCGACGGCGTCGCCTATCCGGTGACGATTACCGAGGATGGCGCCTACGCGCCGGCCGATGCGCCCGCTGAAATTGTCCAGGATCGCAACAAGGTCTGGGTGTATTACGGCTTTGCCGGTCAGGCCGAGATCCGTGACAATCAAGTCGCCGTGCAGCGCCGTTTCTTCGGCTGGGCCAACTTCCTCTATGACCCGGATTCCCCGCTCTGGGGCCATGACCTGTTTTCGACCATCGGCCTCGTCTTTTCCGGCGAGCAGGTGGTCGAGGGCAAGTCCAATATCCAGTTGATCTGGGAAGAATGGCTGGGCAACCAAGCCTGGCAGCATGGCGATATCCTCGTCAAACTGTTCCAGACCCTGGTGATGGCCTTTGTCGGCACTCTGCTGGCCACACTGCTGGCCTTCCCGCTGGCGTTCTTCGCGGCCCGCAACATCACCCAGAACCGGCCAGCCAACTGGCTGATGAAGCGCTTTTTCGACTTCATCCGTTCGGTCGACATGCTGATCTGGGCGCTGTTCTTCACCCGCGGCTTCGGTCCCGGACCGATCCCCGGTATCGCTGCGATTTTCCTCACCGATACCGGCGCGCTGGGCAAAGTCTATGCCGAGGCACTTGAAAACGTCGACGACAAGCAGCGCGAGGGCATGAAATCCGTCGGCGCCAGCCCCGCATCGGTCAATCGCTATGGCGTCGTGCCCCAGGTCCTGCCGGTCTTTGTCTCCCAGTCGCTCTATTTCTGGGAGAGCAATATCCGCTCTGCCACCGTCATCGGCGCGGTCGGGGCGGGTGGCATCGGGCTCAAGCTGCTCGAAACCATGGGGACCAATTCGGACTGGGACAAGGTCGCCTATATGGTCCTTCTGATCCTGTTCGTGGTCTTCCTCTTCGACAACCTCTCCACCGCGATCCGCCAGCGTCTGATCGGCTCAACAGCGCATTAGCCTCGGAGGTATGACCACTCCCGAGGCGGACGACGTCTGTCGTTTCTGGTAGAACCGTTGCCCTGGCGGCAATTGGCTCGAAAGTTCTGAAAGCAGCCTGCCCGCTCCCGGACCAATTAACCCCGATGCGTTGCGACAGTCATATCCCAAGTTTGGCGAGGCCATCGAAACTCATGGTAGAATCGGCCGACGGACCACTTGTCGAATCTGTCAAAAAAATTCCGGGATCTGAGACTTTGTGCTGGCGCCTGAGAGGGATTAGCGTAAACGCGGCGGGGCAGCGTGGGGGGTGG
>JAAZLP010000170.1 GCA_012799265.1 Phyllobacteriaceae bacterium
GCCCGGAAGGTCCGGGCGCCCGCTAGTCAGCGCGATTGCCAGAAGTCGTGGAGGCCCCTGATGTCGCCAGAAGTCAGCAGGGGCATGGCAGAGGAAAGCTGCTCCACCGGCCAGTCCCACCATGCCATCTCGAGAAGTAACTCGATATCCGCGTCGGCGAAGCGCTTGCGGATCGGCTTTGCAGGGTTGCCGCCGACAATGGTGTAGGGCTCGACATCCCTGGTGACGAGGGCGCGGGTGCCGATGACGGCGCCATGACCGATCTTGATGCCCGGCATGATGATGGCTTCCGATCCGATCCACACATCATTGCCGATCACCGTGTCCCCGGCAGGCTGAAATGCGTTATTCGCCGAGGCGAATTCCGGCGCATCGGGCACGAAGGCAAAGGGGAAGGTCGACACCCAATCGTTCCGATGTCCCTGATTGCCGGCCATGATGAAGGCCACGCCTGACCCAATGGAGCAGAAGGCACCGACGATGAGGCGATCCACGCCGGGCGTTGTCATGAGGTAGCGGGCGCAATCATCAAAGCTGTGGCCGTGATAGTAGCCGGAATAATAACTGTAGCGGCCAACGACGATGTTGGGGTTGGTGACCTGACGGTCGAGCGGGATGCCGAGGAACGGGCTTTCGAAATAGTTGGACATGATTGTTCCATGAAAATGCGGCCGCGTGTGCGGCGCCAAATTGCAGATATTTGAGGGAGAGACCGGCAGGCGCGCAGCAGCAAACGCCGGCGGAGTGGCCGGTCCTGGAGGCGTTCCCTGGGCGCGTGTCAGGCGCTGAGGAACGCGATGAAGGTGGTTCGGTCTGCGGACTTCATGGTGGCGGGGGAGTAGCGCAGGCTGAGATGGAAGTCTAGCTCAAAGAAAAATCCCCGCTTTCGCGGGGATTTCGATGTCTTACCAAGTGGCTCTGAAGTTAGGCCGCGAAGTAATCCTGGAGCGAGCGGACCTGGAGCGATCCGTTACGCACGGCGACGATACCTTCAACTGCGGCGAGGGCACCGTCGATAGTCGTGTAGTAGGGGATCTTGGCGAGCAGCGCGGTGCGACGGATGTCGCGGCTGTCGGAGATCGACTTGAGACCATCAGTGGTGTTGATCACCAGCTGCACGCCGCCGTTCTTCATGGAGTCCACGATGTGCGGACGGCCTTCGAGCACCTTGTTGATCTTGGTCGCCGGCACGTTGTTGTCATTGAGATAGCGGGCCGTGCCGCCGGTCGCGAGGATCTCAAAGCCGGCTTCGACGAGATGGCGGGCCATGTCGACGATATCGGGCTTGTCATCGTCACGCACGGAGATGAAGGCCTTGCCCGAAGTCGGGACCTTCTGGCCGGCACCCATCTGCGACTTGGCGAATGCCATGGCGAAATTGGTATCGAGACCGATGACTTCGCCGGTCGACTTCATTTCCGGGCCAAGAACCGTGTCCACACCGGCAAAACGGTTGAACGGGAACACGGCTTCCTTGACGGCGATGTGCTCGAGCTTCTTTTCGACCAGACCGAACGACGCAAGCTTTTCGCCAGCCATGATGCGGGCCGCGATCTTGACGATCGGGTCGCCGATGACCTTGGCTACGAAGGGAACGGTACGCGAGGCGCGCGGGTTCACTTCGATGAGGTAGATGATGCCGTCCTTATAGGCGTACTGGACGTTCATCAGGCCGCCGACTTTGAGCTCGAGAGCGAGTTCGCGGGTCTGGCGCTTGAGCTCGGCGATGGTTTCTTCCGAGAGCGTGCGGGCCGGCAGCGAGCAGGCCGAGTCACCGGAGTGGATACCGGCTTCTTCGATGTGCTCCATGATGCCCGCGACGAAGACGTCTTCGCCATCGGCGAGGCAGTCGACGTCGATTTCGGTTGCACCCTGCAGATACGCGTCGAACAGGAGCGGGTTGTCGGACAGGACCGAGTTGATCTGACCGGTCTTGTCGTTGGGGTAACGGTGCAGGATATCGGGCGGGACGAGGCCGGAGAGCGTGTCCTGGATATAGCGCTCGAACTCAGCCGAGGAGTGAACGATGGCCATGGCGCGGCCGCCGAGCACGTAGGACGGACGGATGACCAGCGGATAGCCGAGACGCTCGGCCACGAGGCGCGACTGTTCGAGGCTATAGGCGATGCCGTTCTTGGGCTGGGTCAGCTCAAGCTTGTTGAGGAGCTTGGAGAAGAGGTCGCGGTCTTCGGCAAGGTCGATGGCGTCGGGCTGGGTGCCGAGGATCGGAACGCCTGCCTTCTTCACAGCCTCTGCCAGGTTGAGCGGGGTCTGGCCGCCGAACTGCACGATCACGCCGTGCAGCGTGCCGTTCTGCTTTTCGGTGAGCAGGATCTCGATGACGTCTTCTTCGGTCAGCGGCTCGAAATAGAGACGGTCCGAGGTGTCATAGTCGGTCGAAACGGTTTCCGGGTTGCAGTTGACCATGATGGTTTCATAGCCAGCATCCGACAAGGCGAAGGCCGCGTGGCAGCAGCAATAGTCGAACTCGATACCCTGACCGATACGGTTGTGGCCACCGCCGAGGATGACAACCTTCTTGCGATCAGACGGACGCGCTTCGTCTTCGACCTGACCGTTGAACGGGGCTTCGTAGGACGAATACATGTAAGCGGTCGGCGAGGAGAACTCGGCAGCCGACGTGTCGATGCGCTTGAAGGCAGGGCGGACGGCCAGCTCGTGACGGAGCTTGCGCACGTCACCGGCCTTGACGCCAGCGAGCTCCGCAAGACGGGCATCGGAGAAGCCCATGGCCTTGAGCTGACGCAGGTTCGCAGCGTCCTTAGGCAGGCCAAACTCACGCACCTTGTTTTCCATGTCGACGATGCCGCGCATCTGCTCGAGGAACCAGGGATCGATCTTGCAGGCTTCGTGGATGTCTTCATTGGAGACGCCAAAGCGCATGGCTTCTGCCACGTGCAGGAGACGATCGGGGGTCGGGGTGCCGAGGGCCTGCTTGATGGCGTTCTTGTCTTCGCCTTCGCCCATGCCCGGGATGCCGATTTCATTGAGACCGGTGAGGCCGGTTTCGAGCGAACGCAGCGCCTTCTGCAGCGATTCCTGGAAGGTGCGGCCGATGGCCATGGCTTCACCAACCGACTTCATGGCGGTGGTCAGGCGCGGATCGGAGCCAGGGAACTTCTCAAAGGCAAAGCGCGGGATCTTGGTGACGACGTAGTCGATGGTCGGCTCGAACGAAGCCGGGGTCATGCCGCCGGTGATGTCGTTGTCCAATTCATCGAGCGTGTAGCCGACGGCCAGTCGCGCCGCGACCTTGGCAATCGGGAAGCCGGTGGCCTTGGAGGCCAGAGCCGAGGAACGCGACACGCGCGGGTTCATTTCGATGACGACCATGCGGCCGTCCTTCGGGTTCACACCGAACTGAACGTTGGACCCACCTGTTTCAACACCGATCTCGCGCAGGACGGCCAGCGAGGCGTCGCGCATGATCTGGTATTCCTTGTCGGTGAGGGTGAGGGCGGGAGCGACGGTGATGGAGTCACCGGTGTGCACGCCCATCGGATCGAGGTTTTCGATCGAGCAGACGATGATGCAGTTGTCCTTCTTATCGCGGACAACTTCCATCTCGTACTCTTTCCAGCCGAGCACGGATTCTTCGATCAGAACTTCATTGGTCGGCGAGGCGTCGATACCGGCTTCGCAGATGGCCAGGTATTCTTCGCGGTTATAGGCAATGCCGCCGCCGGTGCCGCCCATGGTGAATGACGGACGGATAATTGCAGGCAGGCCGATGACTTCGAGCGCCTGGAGGGCTTCGATGGTGTTGTGGGCGAGCATGGAGCGCGGGGTTTCGAGCCCGATCTTCTTCATGGCATCGCGGAAGAGTTCGCGGTCTTCGGCCTTGTCGATGGCTTCGGCCGTGGCACCAATCATTTCGACGCCGAACTTTTCGAGGACGCCCATCTTGCGCAGCGAGAGAGCGCAATTGAGGGCCGTCTGACCGCCCATGGTGGGCAGGAGCGCGTCGGGGCGCTCTTTCTCGATGATCTTGGCGACCACTTCAGGCGTGATCGGTTCCATATATGTGGCGTCGGCCAGGTCCGGATCGGTCATGATCGTCGCCGGGTTCGAGTTCACCAGAATGATCCGGTAGCCCTCTTCCTTGAGCGCCTTGCACGCCTGGGTGCCGGAATAATCGAACTCGCAGGCCTGCCCGATAATGATCGGACCC
>JAAZLP010000171.1 GCA_012799265.1 Phyllobacteriaceae bacterium
CATGGCGTGGAGGAGGCCGCCGAGCGGGTGGCCGCCGGCAAGCCGACCAAGTCCATCGTCCGCCTGGAAGCGCGTCAGGAAGGCGATCACATCGTCATCATGGTGGCCGACGACGGCCGCGGCATGAATCCCGAACGCCTGCGCGCCAAGGCGCTGCAGAAGGGCCTCATCACCGACGAAGAGGCCAACACCATGGACGAGCGCCAGAGCTTCAACCTGGTTTTCCTGCCCGGTTTCTCGATGGCGGCGCAGGTCTCCGACGTATCCGGCCGCGGCGTCGGCATGGACGTGGTGCTCTCCAATATCAAGAAGATCGGCGGCTCGGTGCATGTGCGCAGCTGGACCGGCAAGGGCACGCGCATGACGCTGCGCCTGCCGCTGACCCTGGCCGTGCTTGATGTCATGCTGGTCAAAGTCGGGGTCTCGCCCTATGTGGTGCCGCTCTCCTCGATCGTTGAAACCATGCAATGCGCGCGCGCCAGTTTCGAGCGAGTGCCTTCAGGCGGACGCGTGCTGCAGGTGCGCGGCGAATATGTGCAGGTGATCGATCTCGGCCAGCGCTTCGGTCTTTCGACCGAGACGGCGGAAGACGACCAATTTGTGGTCCTCTGCGAGGCCGAGGGCAGCCAGAAAGTGGCGCTGGTGGTGGACGATATCATCGGCCAGCAGCAGGTGGTCATCAAATCGCTGGAAGAGAATTTCGAGCGCGTCGACGGCATTGCCGGGGGCACGATCCTGGGCGATGGCAATGTCGCGCTCATTGTCGATGTTCAGGGCCTGCGCAGCACGCATATTCACCAGAACGCGGCTTAACCAATTGGCGTCATCTGACGCATAAAATGACGCAAAGAGCCCAGAACGGGCGGAAGAAAGGCTAGTGACATGGAAGCTCTGAGCTTGCGCGATGATCTTTCGGACAAGTCGGCAGTAGCGGGCCAGAACACCCTGCAGCTGATCGCCTTTTCCATTGGTGACCAGACCTATGGCGTGGAGATCACCACGGTGCGCGAGATCCGCGCCTGGAATGGTGCAACACCCCTGCCGAACACCCGTGAATTTGTCCGCGGTGTGATCAATCTGCGTGGCACCATCGTGCCGATCTTTGACCTGCGCGCCCGCTTTGGCGACGGCCAGACCTCGGCCACCAAGAACCACGTCGTTGTGGTGATGAGCGTCGGCGACAAGTGGGTCGGCATCCTGGTCGACGCCGTTAGCGACATCCTCACCGTCAATCGCGACGACATCCACAATGTGCCGGAAGGCAATTCCATCGACACCGAACTGCTCAACGGCATCGTCACCCATGACAACCGCATGGTCGGCCTCATCGACCTGCACTCGGTCGTCACCGGCGCCAAGATGGACGGCTAGGCCTGCATTTTTGGCAGAAAAGTTTTAGGGCGCCGCGAGGCGCCCTTTTTGTTTGGGGTGTGGTGGGTAGCGGAGCGGTTCGAGCGGCTGAAAGCGGACCCGAAGTCTCCGTAGTTCGCAGCATCGTTCATAAGCCTCAGGCGGCCTTCAATGCTCTAATTCGGCTATCCATCATGCCAAAAATCTCCGCGTCAGAATATTTGAACGGCGACGACTTACTTCGCGCTAAAATTTCCGCCATTTGCAACGAGTCCAGCATTACGTGGCCATGCTGGCCAGCCATAGTTGAACTGCCTGATTGGAAGCCGGAATGTGCGACGTAGCATGAGAGTAGCGGCGACGAACTGCCTCTGAACCATCCTGGTATCACAGCGATCAATTCATGTTTGTTGTCACGGATCGAACTCATGATTGAGTTGAAAGCTTGTATCTTCTCCCGGGCGACGGCGGAGTTGTACTTTTTCGATTGACCGACGATGCGGACCCCCTTGGAGCCGGAAACAAACAGCTCATTGCTGCAGTGGGCCGGGACCATCGCGTCCCATCTCGTCCGGCGCAGGAAATGCTTGAGAGCGAGAAGTGGCAGACCGTGAG
>JAAZLP010000172.1 GCA_012799265.1 Phyllobacteriaceae bacterium
AGCGGTGCGCCTTCCCAGCCATATTTCTTGAGGTCGAACTGCTCGGAGAAGGTCAGCATGGCGTGGACCGCGGCGCCAGCGTTGTTGCCCAGCGCCTTGATGGCGTCGAGGCGGGCAGGGGTGCCCTGCATCATGTGCGTCACGTCGAGCGGCTGGATGGTGATCGGCGCACCGCAGCGCATCACAACGTCCGCTGCTTCCGGGTCGACATAAATGTTGAACTCGGCAGCCGGCGTGATGTTGCCAACCTCGAAATAGGCGCCGCCCATGAGGACGATTTCCTGGATGCGTTCGGCGATGCGCGGCTCCTTCACCAGCGCCATGCCGATATTGGTCAGCGGGCCGAGGGCGCAGAGCGTGATGGTCTTCGGCTCGGCGTTCATCACCGTCTCGATGATGTAGTCGACGCCGTGCTGGTCTTGCAGCGGAATGGTCGGGTCCGGCAGGGTGGGGCCATTGAGGCCTGTGTCGCCATGCACGTGTTCGGCCGTGACGAGTTCGCGGCGCATCGGGCGCGAGCACCCGCGATAGACCGGCACTTCTTTCCGGCCTGACAGTTCAACCACCTTGCGGGCGTTGATGGCGTTCTGGGTCACGCCCACATTGCCAGCGACGGCGACGATGCCGAGCACGTCGAGCTCTTCTGGCGATGCGAGTGCGAGGAGAATGGCTACGGCATCGTCCTGGCCGGGATCGGTATCGATTATAATTTTGCGGGGCATGGTTTGGGTCCACGTCTGGATTGGAAGTCGAGGCGAACCATATCCAACCCGATGATGGCGGTCGACAGAGCCGAACGCCGCAACACCCGAACTTTTTGCGCGTGCTTTCTTGACGACATCCGGGTTGAGGATCAACTCTAGGTCTTCAGACGGAGATCATCGACATGGCTGGTGAAGTGGCGGCGCACGCGGCGGAAGCCGCGCATCACGGCGTGGATCTCGTTCCCGTGGTGGTTTTGCTGGCAGCGGGCGCCTTTGCCGTGCCGCTGTTCAAGCGGTTGGGCCTGGGCTCGGTGCTTGGCTATCTCGCTGCAGGTCTCGTGCTCGGACCCTCGGGTCTGGGGTTGATTTCCGATCCGGCCAACATGCTCGCAGCGGCCGAGCTGGGAGTCGTGCTCTTTCTCTTCATCATCGGCCTTGAAATGGAGCCGACCAAGCTCTGGGCGCTCCGCAAGCAGATATTTGGGCTCGGCTTGGTGCAGGTTGCTGCCTGCGGTGCGCTGCTCACCGGCATCGGCATCCTGCTCGGCTTTGCGCCGGCGGTGGCCTTCGTGTTCGGCATGGGCTTTGTGCTCACCTCGACCGCCATTGTCATGCAGGTGCTGGGCGAGCGCGGCGAGCTCTCGACCGATAGCGGTCAGAAGATGGTCTCCATCCTCCTCCTCGAAGACCTTGCCATCGTGCCGCTTCTGGCCGTCGTTTCGCTGATGGCGCCAACGACGCATGAAGCGGACATGATGACCCGCCTCATCTCGTTGGGCGTGGCGCTTGGCGCGATCCTGCTGCTCATCTTCCTCGGGCGTCGGATCATGAACTCGTTCTTTGCGCTGATGGCCCAGGCCAAGGTGCGCGAGGTGATGACGGCGGCCGCATTGCTCGTGGCGCTGGGCGCAGCGCTGCTCTTCCAGGTGGTGGGGCTTTCCATGGCCATGGGGGCCTTCCTCGCCGGCGTGCTGCTCTCCACCTCCACCTTCAAGCATCAGCTTGAGGCGGACGTGGAGCCCTTCCGTGGCCTGCTTCTAGGGCTTTTCTTCCTCTCCGTCGGCATGTCGCTCGATCTCTCGACCATCGCCGGCAACTGGCAGATCATCGCGCTCAGCGTGGTGGCCTATATGGCCGTCAAGGCCGTCGCCATCTACCTCATTGCCCGTCTCTTCCGGTCCAGCCATGGCGAGGCGCTGGAGCGCGCTGTGTTGATGGGGCAGGGCGGTGAATTCGCCTTCGTGCTCTATACCAGCGCCGCCAGCGCTGGCCTCATCGACGGGCCGACCAATGCAATCTTCACCGCCACGGTCATCGTCTCAATGGTCCTCACCCCCTTCGGGATGATCGCGCTGCGCTTCTTCATGCCCAGGCATGTGCAGTCCATGGAGGGCGTGGAAGCGCCGGACGGCCTCTCCGGCCGTGTGCTGATCATCGGCTTCGGGCGCTTCGGCCAGATCGTTTCCCAGCCGCTTCTGGCACTCCGGCACTCGGTTTCGATCATCGATAACGACACCGACATGATCCGCGCGGCAGCCCAGGTCGGCTTCAAGGTCCATTATGGCGATGGCACGCGGCTCGACATTCTGCGCGCTGCCGGTGCCGGAAGCGCAGACCTGATCCTCGTCTGCACCGACAAGAAGGATCAGACGACGCGCATCGTCGAACTGTTGCGCGAGGAATATCCGCTCACCAAGGTTCTGGCGCGTGCCTATGACCGTGGCCATGCCATCGAGCTGGTCAATGCCGGCGCGACCTATCAGAAGCGCGAACTCTTTGATTCCGCCATTACATTTGGCGGCGAGGCGATTCGACAGATGGGGGCTGACGAACTGACCGTCGAGGAAGTTCTCGAAGGTGTTCGCAACCGCGATCAGGAACGGTTCGAACTTCAGATGAATGGCGACGACTGGCGCGCCGGCGGGCAGCTTTTGCTCAGCAATGCCCGCGAACAGGCCCGCGAAGGCGGCGTCACCGTGACCCCCGAGTCCGCCGAAAAGGCAGTGAGCCAGACGGCAGAACCGAAGGGGGCGAACTGACGAGGCTGCGCTTAGGGGCTTTTCCCTGCTGAAATTAAGTGCAAGAGTGGTCGGGTTCTGAGGGGAACATCGACATGAAATCTGGGTTGCTACATGCCGCAGAAACCACTCGTCTACGATGCCCCTTCGATCGAACCGCGCGCCGCAAGCGTTGAGGCCATCCAGGCCCAAATCCTTGAACGGCTGGTTTATTCGGTCGGCAAGGATCCATTAGTCGCTCGTCCGCATGACTGGCTGCGCGTAACCATTCTGGCGGTTCGCGATCAGATCATGGACCGCTGGATGGAATCGTCCCGCGAGACATGGCGCACGGCGAACAAGCGGGTCTATTACCTTAGCTTGGAATTCCTCATCGGCCGGCTGATGCGCGATGCCATCAGCAATGTGGGCCTGATGGAGCCCGTACAACAGGCACTCACCAATCTCGGCGTCGATCTGGGCGATCTCATCAATCTCGAGCCGGATGCAGCGCTGGGCAATGGCGGCCTCGGGCGCCTTGCCGCCTGTTTCCTCGAATCCATGTCCTCGGTGAACATCCCGGCCTATGGCTATGGCATTCGTTATGCCCATGGCCTTTTCCGTCAGGAAATGAGCGAGGGCTGGCAGGTAGAACTGCCGGAGGACTGGCTTGCCCACGGCAATCCCTGGGAATTCGAACGCCGCGAAAGCGCTTATGAAGTAGGCTTCGGTGGTCATGTCGAACCGGTGACCGACCCCGATGGCGAGGTGCGCCAGGAATGGCGCCCCAACCAGCACCTTCTGGCTGTCGCCTATGACACGCCGATCGTCGGCTGGCGCGGCAAGCGCGTGAATACGCTCCGTCTCTGGAGCGCCCAGCCGATCGACCCGATCCTCCTCGACAAGTTCAATGCCGGCGACCATATCGGCGCGCTTGAAGAGAGCGCCAAGGCCGAAGCGATCACCCGCGTGCTCTATCCGGCGGACTCCACCGCGGCGGGTCAGGAATTACGCCTCCGCCAGGAGTTCTTCTTCTCCTCGGCCTCGCTGCAGGACATCGTCCGTCGCCATCTCCAGCAATATGGCGATCTCGGTTCGCTCCCGGACAAGGTGGCGATCCAGCTCAACGATACCCACCCGGCTATTTCGGTTGCCGAGCTGATGCGCATTCTCGTGGACGACAATGGTCTGAAATGGGCTCAGGCCTGGAAAATCACCAAGGGCACGTTCGGCTATACCAACCACACCCTGCTGCCAGAGGCGCTGGAAAGCTGGCCGGTGGCGCTGCTCGAACGCATGCTGCCGCGGCATATGCAGATCATCTATCAGATCAATGCCGATGTGCTTGCCGAAGCCCGGACCCGTGCCGGCTTCTCCGACCAGCAGATCGCTGCGGTGTCTCTCATCGACGAGCATGGCGGCCGTCGCGTCCGCATGGGTCAGCTGGCTTTTGTCGGCTCGCACTCCATCAATGGCGTTTCCGCGCTCCATACCGAGCTGATGAAGCAGACGGTATTCGCCGACCTGCACAAGCTCTATCCCGAGCGCATCAACAACAAGACCAATGGCATCACGCCGCGCCGCTGGCTGTTGCAGTGTAATCCCGGACTGACCAAGCTGATCAGCGACCGGATTGGGCCCGACTTCCTTGACGATATCGACAAGCTCAAGGGCCTCTTGCCGCATGCCGAGGATGTCGGCTTCCAGAAGCAGTTCCACGACATCAAGCTCGCCAACAAGAAGCGGCTGGCCAAGGTCATCAAGGACCGGCTCAATATCACCGTGTCGCCCGACGCCATGTTCGATGTGCAGATCAAGCGCATCCATGAATACAAGCGCCAGCTGCTCAACATCATCCACGCCGTCGCGCTCTATGACGAAATCCGCGCCCATCCGGAAAGGGAGTGGGTGCCCCGCGTCAAGATTTTCGCGGGCAAGGCAGCGCCGAGCTACTGGAACGCCAAGCTGATCATCAAGCTGATCAACGACGTTGCCCGCGTCATCAATAATGACCCGGCGGTGCGGGGCCTGCTCAAGGTTGTGTTCCTGCCCAATTACAATGTGAGCCTTGCCGAAGTGATCGTGCCGGCGGCCGATCTTTCCGAGCAGATTTCCACGGCAGGCATGGAAGCTTCGGGCACCGGCAACATGAAGTTCATGGCCAATGGTGCGGTGACGATCGGCACCATGGATGGCGCCAATGTCGAGATGCACAAGGAAGTGGGGCCAGAAAACATCTTCATCTTCGGTCTCTCCACCGAGGAAGTGGACGACAAGCGCAGCCGCTCGGAAGTGCCACGCTCGGCAATCGACAACTCGCCCCGCCTGCGCGAGGCGCTCGACTCGATTTCGACTGGCGTCTTCTCGCCCGATGATCCGCATCGCTATCGCGACCTGATCGGTGGGCTCTACGACCATGACTGGTTCATGGTGGCCCGGGATTTCGATGCCTATGTCGCGGCGCAGGCCAGGGTTGATCGCCTGTGGCAGGACAAGAAGCGCTGGAATGCGGTTGCGATCCGAAATACTGCCAGCGTAGGATTTTTCTCTTCCGACAGGACCATAAGGCAGTACGCTGCCGACATCTGGGGCGTTCCGACGGCGTAATCGGCGCGAGGGCTCGATGCCGGGTGAACATAACCACCCGGCATGCATTGTAGATTGTGCAAGCAGTCTGCCGACGGCAAGTGGGGGAAGTAGGCGTGAGCGTAGGCAAGGAAAACTGGCAGGCTGACAGTCGGGAGGTCGAGGCGATCGTCGCGGGCCGTCATAGCGATGCCTTTGCCTTCCTTGGCCTGCAGCAGGTCGCCGGTGGCTGGGTCTTGCGCGCTTTCGTCCCCCATGCCGAAACGCTCCATGCCTTCACCCTGGACGGCACGCCGCTGGGCCACCTCATCCCGCGCCACAGCGCAGGTTTTTTCGAAGGCAAGGTCGAACTCCAAGGCCGCCAGCCGATCCGCTATCGGGCCAAAAATGCTGGTGGCGAATGGGACGTCTTTGATCCCTATTCCTTCGGGCCGGTGCTGGGCCCTATGGACGACTACTACCTCAAGGAAGGAAGCCATCTCCGGCTCTTCGACAAGCTCGGCGCCCATGAGATGGAATTCGAGGGCATCCACGGCACCCATTTCGCCGTCTGGGCCCCCAATGCCAGCCGCGTCTCCGTTGTCGGCCCGTTCAACGAATGGGATGGTCGTCGCCACCCGATGCGCAACCGCATGGGCATCTGGGAAGTGTTCATTCCGGTCCTCGGTACGGGCACGATCTACAAATATGAGATCGTCGACAAGAACGGCACGGTTCTGCCACTAAAGGCCGACCCACTCGCCCGCCAGGCCGAATTGCGCCCCCGCAATGCCTCGATTGTGCCCGACCCGACGCCCTTCACCTGGACCGACCAGAAATACATGGAAGAGCGCGCCACCAAGGATTGGCGGCGCACGCCGATGTCTACCTATGAGGTCCATCTGGGTTCATGGCGCCGTCGGCCTGATGGCAGTTTCATGAGCTATGATCAGTTGGCCGAACAGCTCGTCCCCTATGCGGCCGACATGGGCTATACCCATCTCGAATTCCTGCCGATTTCCGAACATCCCTACGACCCGAGCTGGGGCTACCAGACCACCGGACTTTTCGCACCGACCGCCCGCTTCGGCGACCCGGCGGGGTTCGCGCGCCTGGTCAATGCCGCCCACGAAGCCGGTCTCGGCGTGATCCTCGATTGGGTGCCGGCGCATTTCCCGACCGACGATTTCGGGCTCAGCCAGTTTGACGGCACCGCGCTCTATGAGCACGAGGACCCACGGCAGGGTTTCCATCCCGACTGGAACACGGCGATCTACAATTTCGGCCGCAAGGAAGTCTCCGCCTTCCTCACCAATAGCGCGCTCTACTGGTTCGAAAAGTTCCACATCGATGGTCTGCGCGTCGATGCCGTAGCCTCGATGCTCTACCTCGATTACTCCCGCCAGCCCGGCGAATGGGTGCCCAACCAGCATGGTGGCAACCAGAACCTCGAGGCAGTTGCCTTCCTCCAGCGCGTCAATGCCGAGGTGTATCGCCAATTCCCCGGCGCCTTCATGATCGCCGAGGAGTCCACCTCCTGGCCCGGCGTCAGCGCGCCGACCTATGCCGGCGGTCTCGGCTTCGGCTTCAAGTGGAACATGGGCTTCATGAATGACACGCTGCGCTATATCAGCCGCAGCCCCATTCACCGCCGCTTCCACCACAACGACATGACCTTCGGCATGGTCTATGCCTTCAGCGAGAATTTCGTCCTGCCGTTGAGTCATGACGAAGTGGTGCATGGCAAGGGATCGCTGCTCACAAAGATGCCGGGCGACGACTGGCAGCAGTTCGCCAACCTGCGCGCCTACCTCGCTTTCATGTGGGGCCATCCGGGCAAGAAGCTCCTGTTCATGGGCCAGGAATTCGCCCAGCGCGACGAATGGAACGAGAGCCGCAGCCTTGATTGGTGGCTGCTGGATTCCCCGCCGCATGAAGGGATGCGACGGCTGGTGGCCGATCTCAACGCGGCCTATCGGAGCCTTCCGGCGCTGCATGAGCGCGACTGCGAGCCGGAAGGATTTGAATGGGCCATCGGCAATGACCACAACAATTCCGTGCTGGCCTGGATCCGCAAGGCGCCGGGCGCTGATCCGGTGCTGGTGATCAGCAATTTTACGCCCGTGCCGCGCTCTGGCTACAAGGTGCCTCTGCCGTTGGCTGGGCGCTGGGTGGAGCGGATCAATACCGATGCCGGCTGGTATGCTGGCAGCGATACGGGAAATCAGGGAGGCGTGGTGGCCCGGCCGGTCGAGGGTCAACACTTCTCGGCAGAGGCAGAACTCTATCTGCCGCCGCTGGCGACCCTGTTTCTGAAATACGAGCCTGACTGAGACTTTGACTGCAACCGTGCCGCGGGGCGGCCGGCGCTATACGATCCGGGTCAATCCGGGCATCTTGGAGGATGACGAATGGCAGACTATCGGGTTCCATCGCCTTTGGCCCGCGAAGCCATGGCTTATGTGTTGGCTGGCGGACGCGGCACGCGTCTGATGGAGCTGACGGACCGCCGCGCCAAGCCTGCGGTCTATTTCGGTGGCAAGGCGCGCATCATCGACTTCGCGCTCAGCAACGCCATCAATTCGGGCATTCGCCGCATCTCGGTGGCGACGCAATATCAGGCGCATTCGCTGATCCGACACCTCTCCCGCGGCTGGAACTTCCTGCGGCAGGAACGTAACGAAAGCTTCGACGTGCTGCCCGCGTCCCAGCGCGTCGCCGAGGACATGTGGTATGCCGGCACCGCCGACGCCGTCTATCAGAACATGGACATCATCGAGGATTACGGCGCCCGCTACATCGTCATTCTCGCCGGCGACCACATCTACAAAATGGACTACGAAATCATGCTCCGCCAGCATGTGGACACGGGCGCCGATGTGACCATCGGGTGTCTCGAAGTCCCGCGCATGGAGGCGACAGGCTTCGGCGTCATGCATGTCGACGGCCGCGACCGCGTGGTCGATTTCGTCGAAAAGCCAAAGGACCCGCCGGGCATTCCTGACAATCCGGACATGGCCCTGGCCTCGATGGGCATCTATGTTTTCGAGACCCGTTTCCTCATGGAACAGCTCAAGCGCGACGCGGCGACTGAAGGCTCGAGCCGCGATTTCGGCAAGGACATCATCCCCTATATCGTCAAGAACGGCACCGCCTGGGCGCACCGCTTCACCCGCTCCTGCGTCCGCTCTAGCAACGAGACAGTGTCCTACTGGCGCGACGTTGGGACGGTCGATGCCTATTGGAAAGCCAATATCGACCTCACCGACATCACCCCGCAGCTCGATCTCTATGATCGCGACTGGCCCATCTGGACCTATGCGGAAATCACCCCGCCGGCCAAATTTGTGCATGACTATGATGGCCGCCGCGGTTCGGCCGTGAACTCGCTGGTCTCGGGCGATTGCATCATCTCGGGTGGCCAGTTGCAGCGGACGCTGCTTTCCACTGGCTCGCGCGTCCATTCCTATTCAGTGCTGGAGGAAGCGGTGGTGCTGCCCTATTGCACCATTGGGCGCAGCGCGCGCGTGCGCAAGGCGGTGGTGGATCGCGGCGTTTCCATTCCGGAGGGCCTCGTCATCGGCGAGGACCCGGAATTTGACAACAAGTGGTTCCGACGAACCGAGGAGGGTGTCACCTTGGTGACGCAGGCGATGGTCAATCGGTACCTGGCAGATCGATGATCGAAGTCCTTTCTGTTACGGCCGAGGTCTACCCGCTGATCAAGACGGGCGGCCTCGCCGATGTGGCTGGCGCGCTGCCAGCCGCTCTCGCCCAATCCGGCGTCACCATGCGCACGCTCATCCCCGGCTATCCGGCCGTGATGAGCCGCATGACCAGCGGCCGTGAAGTCTGGAGTTCGGAAGATCTCTTCGGCGTGCCCGCACGGCTGATCGCCGGTCGTGTGGAAGGGCTCGATCTCATCGTGCTCGACGCGCCGGTTCTCTATGACCGTCCCGGCAACCCCTATGTCGGCCCCGAGGGCTGGGATTGGCCGGACAACTGGAAGCGCTTCGCCGCCCTGTCCTGGGTTGCGTCGGAACTGGGGCTTGGCCTTGTCGAAGGCTATCGCCCGCAGATCATCCACGCCCATGACTGGCAGGCAGGTCTTGTCGCGGCCTATGTCAAATATGGTCCGTCGGCGACGCTTAAGACGGTGATGACCGTCCACAATATGGCCTTCCAGGGTACGTTTGGCGCCGAAATCTTCCCGCAGTTGCGGCTGCCGCAGCATGCCTTCTCGGTGGAAGGCGTCGAATATTATGGCGGCGTCGGCTATCTCAAGGCAGGCGTCGAATGCGCCGATGTGGTGACCACGGTCTCGCCCAGCTATGCTGCCGAAATCCGCACGCCGGCCTTCGGCATGGGGCTCGATGGCCTCCTCAATAACCGTTCTGCGACGGTTCATGGTGTTCTCAACGGCATCGACATGGATGCCTGGAACCCCGCAACCGATCCGGCGCTGGCGCAGAACTATACCGCCAGCACTATCCAGCAGCGCGGGGTCAACAAGCGCGCCCTGCAGGAGGCCTTTGGCCTTGAGGCGTCGAATGGACCGCTCTTTGCCGTCGTCAGCCGCCTGACCTGGCAGAAGGGCATTGACCTGCTCGCCGCCAATATCGACCAGATCGTCCAGGCTGGCGGACAGCTTGCAGTGCTCGGTTCCGGCGAAACCGAACTCGAAAATGCCGTGCGTGCGGCGGTCATGCGCCATCCGGGCCAGGTTGGGCTGGTGACGGGCTATAATGAGGCACTGAGCCATCTCATTCAGGGCGGCGCCGATGTCATGGTCGTGCCGTCGCGCTTCGAGCCTTGCGGTCTCACCCAGCTTTATGCGCTGCGCTATGGCTGCATTCCGTTGGTGAGCCGGGTTGGTGGTCTCAATGACACGGTGATCGACGCCAATGTCGCCGCCATGCAGGCTGATGTGGCGACCGGTGTGCAGTTCGCACCGCCGGATGCGCATGCGCTGGGCGACGCAATCAGGCGCACGCTGGCGCTCTATGCGGACGAAAAATCGTGGAAGAAGATGCAGCGTCGCGGCATGAAGTCGGATGTCAGCTGGCAAGCTAGCGCCGCCCGCTATGCCCAGCTCTATGCGTCTCTGATCGGGGTGACCACAGATGACAATCCAGACCATTAAGACGACGCCCTATGGCGACCAGAAGCCCGGCACGTCGGGCCTGCGCAAGCGCGTAAAGGTCTATCAGCAGCCGAACTATGTCGAAAACTACATCCAGGCCATCTTCGATAGCCTGGAGGGGTTCGAAGGTCAGACGCTGGTCATCGGCGGCGACGGGCGCTTCTATAATGACGTCGCCATCCAGAAAGCGATCCGCATTGCCGCCGCCAATGGCTTTGGCAAGGTGATGGTGGGGCAGGGCGGTCTTCTCTCGACCCCCGCCGCCAGCAATATTATCCGCAAATACAATACCTTCGGCGGTCTCGTCCTCTCTGCAAGCCACAATCCGGGCGGGCCGGATGGCGATTTCGGCATCAAGTACAATGTCGGCAATGGCGGCCCGGCGCCGGAAAAGATCACCGACGCCGTCTATGCCCGCACGCAGGTCATCGGCAGCTACAGGACGCTCGATACGCCGGACGTTGACCTATCCACCATCGGCACGCAACAGGTCGGCGACATGATGGTCGAGGTCATCGATCCCGTGACCGACTATGCCGAACTGATGGAAGAGCTCTTCGACTTCAATGCCATCCGCGCTCTCTTCGCCTCCGGCTTCCGCATGACCTTTGATGCCATGCACGCCATCACCGGTCCCTATGCCCACGCGATCCTCGAGGACCGGCTCGGCGCACCCAAGGGCACCGTGCTCAATGGCATCCCGTCGCCTTCGTTCG
>JAAZLP010000173.1 GCA_012799265.1 Phyllobacteriaceae bacterium
CCTGCCGGCACTGGCGCGCTGGCATGCTGTCATGCCGCTAGGCGGGACCTCCAACCACTTTCGGCTGAAGACGCTGCGTAATCTGGGCGGCTGGGACGCCTTCAATGTTACCGAGGATGCCGACCTCGGCGTTCGTCTGGCCCGGCGCCATCTGCGGACGGCGACGTCCACCAGCTTTACCCTCGAGGACGCCCCCGATCGCCTGCGTCCCTGGCTCGGTCAACGGACCCGCTGGCTCAAGGGCTGGATGCAGACCTTTATGGTTCACAATCGGCGCCCAAGGAGCTTGCTCAAGGATCTGGGACTGGCCAAGTTCCTGCTCTTTGAACTGACGATCCTCAGCATGTTGCTGGCGCCGCTGCTGCACATCGCATTCCTGCCCATGGCATTATGGCTGGTGCTGGATGGGTTTGGGGGCGTTGCCAATCCAACCGCATGGAGCATGGCGTGCCTGCTGATGCTGGGCTTAGGCTTTGCCGTCACCATCTTCACCAATATTGAGGGATTGCGGCGCACCGGTCAGCGGCGTTTCCAGCTTTTCCAATTGCTTCTGCCGCTCTATTGGCTCCTCATCAGCTGGGCCGCCGTTCGCGCTCTCTGCGAGTTTGTTCGACGTCCTTTCCACTGGTTCAAAACACCGCATCAGGCCAGTTCTGCCTTCGCAACATCCGCCTCCGCCGACCGCAGCGGGAACCAATCAGAGGCGCCGACCTTGTCGGTGCAGTGAGGTGGAGCATGAAAAACTTTCGTCGCATTGCCGTGGGCGAAGACGCCAGGGACGCCGTAACAGTGGGCATCGAACGCAACCCGGAGGGCGGCATCACAGCGGTGGTGTGGTGGCCATCCCGCGGCGACATCGATGCGGATGAGGCGACCTACAGCGCCGTTCCCGACGCCATAGCCGCGGCAGAGGCCGCATGCGAACTCCATGGCTTTGCCGAAGTGGTCGTCGCTCTCCAGTCCGACGATCTCTGGGATAGTGCCTGGGGCAAACTCTCCGGCCTGGGTTTAACCGAGGCAGAATCCTACGAACTGGCGTGGAATACCGAGGCGAGCCGGGATGCATGATTTGCACGCCACCGGTCCGGAGCGGTGGGCCCATATCTGCGTCGACATGCAGTCGCTCTTCGCCGAAGAAACCGAATGGCACGCGCCCTGGCTGAAACGCATCCTGCCGGCCGTTGAGGATCTGGTTGAACGGTCACCGGCCGAGACGATCTTCACCCGTTTCCTGCCGCCAAGTGTTCCGGAAGCAGCTCATGGCGCCTGGCGCGCCTATTACGAACACTGGTCGGGCATGACCCGGGAACACCTCTCGCCCGACATGCTCAATCTCGTGCCCGCACTTGCGCGCTTCGTGCCGCCGGCTCTGGTCTATGACAAAGCGGTTTATTCCCCTTGGCACTCAGGAGAGCTGCACAAGGTGCTTCAGACGCGGGGGGTAACGACGCTGGTCATCACAGGCGGCGAAAGCGATGTCTGTGTGCTGGCTACCGTGTTGGGGGGTATTGATCTCGGTTATCGGATCATCCTGCCCACCGATGCCCTCTACGGCTCTGCCGACGAGACCCACGACGCCATTCTAAGCATCTATCGCAGCCGGTTCCAGTTCCAGCTGGCGATTTCGACCGTGGACGAATTGATCGACGGGTGGCAGGGGGCTTGAGCTGGGCCGCGCGCGGCGACCCAGCAGCAACGTCATGCGACCCCGCCCGGTTTCAGCACCACCTTGGTCCACTCGTTCTGCTTGTCCTTGAAATTCGTGTACCCTTCGGGTGCCTCTTCCAGAGAGAGCCGGTGGCTGATGAGGAAGGTCGTGTCGATCTCGCCTCCCTCGATCCGGCGCAGCAGGTCCTTGGTGTATTTCTGCACATGGGTCTGACCCGTGCGGATCTGCAGCCCCTTCTGCATCATTGCGCCGAGGGGCCATTTGTCGAGAATGCCGCCATAGACGCCTGGCACCGAAACCCTGCCACCCTTGCGGCAGGCAAGCAGGGTCTGCCGGAGGGCATGACCACGATCCGCGCCGGGTGCAATCTTCTGCTTGATGACATCAAGGACATTGTCGACGACAAAGCCATGCGCTTCCATGCCGACGGCGTCGATGACAGCGTCAGGCCCTATGCCGCTCGTCATTTCCATCAGCGCCTCGCGCACATGGGGGGCTCGAAATTGATGACGCTGGCACCAAATTTCTGGGCCAGTTCCAGCCGATGCGGGTGATGGTCGATGCAGATGACATGTTCGGCACCCATGAGCACGGCACTTTGAACAGCAAACAGGCCCACAGGACCCGCCCCCCAAACGGCGACCGTGTCGCCCGGCTCGATCTGGGCATTTTCGGCCGCCATCCAGCCTGTCGGGAGGATGTCAGAGAGAAAAAGAACCTTGTCATCGTCCATGCCATCGGGAACGACGATCGGCCCAATATCTGAGAACGGCACGCGGACATATTCCGCCTGGCCGCCCGCATAGCCGCCGGTCAGATGGGAATAGCCGAAGGCGCCGCCCATACCGTAACCGTAGAGCTTCTCTGAAGCGTCCTGTTTCTCGACGGGATTGCCATTGTCGCAAGCCGAAAACTGCTGCTTGCGGCAGACCGGCTGGAAACCATTCTCGAGAATATGGTGAATCGCGGTCCTCGCTGAAGGACATGGCGCTTTCCTTGGGTGGCTCGATGGCGGCAATCGGTCATACTGTGGCTCCGGACGAGATCGTCAAGAACAGCTTCGCCAATTCGCTTTCGAGAATTACGAGATCGCCGCGTACAAGTCATTGCTGGCCCTTGCTGCACAGCTCGGTGACGGTGCCGGCGCTGAATTGATCGAAGTGAATCTTGCTGAAGAGCAGGCAATGGCCGACTGGCTCGACCAGAACATCGAAGCCGTTACGCTGCAGTTCGCATCGCTTAAAGAGGCAGGCGAGACCGCCAAGCGCTGATGACTCAAGAGCGGTTTGTGCTGGGCTGGAGCGGGTGAAGGGAATCGAACCCTCGTATTCAGCTTGGGAAGCTGCTGCTCTACCATTGAGCTACACCCGCATGGCGCTTTCAATGCTGGAAATCGGCCGGGGCGTCAAGCGGGTGGTTAGAGGCGGATATTGCCGTTCATGAAATAGCGCTCGAAGAGGGGGCTGGTGGCCGCGCCGATGGCTCTTGCATTGCCGCCGACGCTGCCCGCTTCAATGCGTGGCGCGATGAGGCCGCGCATATCCTGATTGACGAGATAGCGGCGCGTGCGTTCGACGAGCTCATGCTTGACGCTTTCAGGGAAAGCGCCGTCGATGAGGATGGCCTCAAAGTCGATGACGGCGCAGACCGAGAGGCTGGCGCGGGCCAGTTCCTGGGCCGTGCG
>JAAZLP010000174.1 GCA_012799265.1 Phyllobacteriaceae bacterium
AGAACAGGAACGCTTCCCCCTGCGAGACGAAGGCGCCGATGCCCAGTGCATGGGGCGCTATGACCGTCGTGACGAAGGCGCCCGCACCTACGATCACCGCCAGCCCGAGCCAGGCGAGCGCCGCGCGGTCGCGCGGATGCCCGCGCGTGACCCTGAACTGGATGGCGACCAGAACCACGATGGCGAGCATGGCGAGAACGACCGCCAGATGGAACCCCAGGTCCGGCCCTTCCGCCAGTTGCAGGATATCCACGACCTGCCACGCGCCGAGAACGATGGCGGGAAGTGCGAGCCAGCGAGGCGATACCAGCTTTCGGGGATAGACTAGAAACAGCCCGATCATGCCCACGCCGAATGTGAGCGCCCCAATATGGTTGAATGTGGAGAGAACCCGAAACAGCCCGCCGGGAAGCGCCAGTTCCCGCGTCGAATAGACGGCGGCCGGAAAGGCCGAAATCATCAAGCCTACCCCTGCAAGCAGCAGGAAGCGTGTCGCCCATTCGCCGCGCCTCAGCGCCCATATCCACGCCCCGATCCAGAAACCCGCCAGCCCCACGCCGATCTGCATCCAGAAGGAAGGTGGCAAAGAGGTGACCGGGCGCTGGCGCTTGGGAGAGACTGAATAGGTTTGTATCTCGCCCAAGAACGCGACCCCAAGCTCGACCCCGCCAATGCTGCGCAGAAGCGCGGCAATCTCATCCTGCCGTGCGAAGAAGGCGCGCATGCCGGCATAGGTCTCGAGCGCATCCGGTTCCTCCATGAGATCCTGAGGCGTCAGTTGGATCCTACTCCCATCGGGTCCGCCGATGCTCACCAGCGATGCGACGGATGCCGGAATCCCCGCGCCCGGCTGCCCGGCCGCCGGGCTGTCATGCTCTATCGCGTCGATCCACAATCCCTCGAAGCTGACCGGAATGGCGAGCCTGGGTTGAGCCTCGAGCTTGAGCCCGAGCCAGCGTTGATCCATCGCCAGGCCCAGCATCACTGCCGCCAGAATGACACTGAGCGCGACAGCGCCGGACAACAGGACGTTGGGGGTGAAGCGGGAAAACAAGAGCCTGGGTCTCCTGTGGCGAGGCAAAGCGGGTCAAGGTTCGAGCGGCTGAAGGCAGCAGATTGGGTTCAACCGTTCAGCTCTTACCTAACCTATTGCCACCTCTCTTTGCCACAACCCCCCTGTTCAGGGGGGTGCTGCTCTGCGCGTGCGGACGTAGTCCTGTGGCCAGAGGCAGAGATCACCGGCGGAGAAACGGATATGGCGATCAAGCGGACTGGATCGGCGGGCCTGGCGGCGATGCTGGCCGTGCTGGTATTTGCGTCGCCGGTGCCAGCGTTGGCGAATGAAACCAGAGAGGAAGCTGGGCGCTGTGCCGTGCGCTACTTACAGGTGAATCATTCCACCAACGCGAGCCGGATCATTGCCGGATACGACACCATCGATTTGCGGGATCGAGCGTGGCAATTGATCCGCGTGCACGAACTGGCGCCTGCCATTTCGACCGGGTCATCGACCTTTGCTGAAGACCTCAACAATTTTGTAAGGGGGCAGGCCAGCTACCTACAGCTCGGACGCATGCGGGACATCATGCTTCTCCCGGAGCTTCCTCTCCAGGCGGATATCGATTCCGGGGATACCGACCTACAGGAAAGCGCCGTTTCGCGCCTCGCCGACTGTGACCGGACGTTCGGCTTTGCGCCAGTGATCGCGCTTGCACCCGTGCTTGGCGATTTCGACTGCGCTGTCGCTTATTGGCTTCGCGGTGCCATGTATCCGATGGACCAGGCCGCTGCCGGGGAACGCGCGCAATTCGCACTCGGGCGCTATCAATCGGAAAACGCAGGCTTATCGGTGGAAGAGATTATCGGGCAGGTGCAGGCCTCAGGCAACGCCCGCTACGAGCGTATCATGCAGGAGTCCCGCGATCTGGAGGAGTTTCGGAAGGAGATGACCGCCGAGGGACAGAACCCCGACGAAGCCGCCTTCACGGAGAGGCTGCAGCGCCGGGCGGTGGAGGCGCTGAGTTTTCAGCAGGATGTTGTCGCCTGCGAGGCGAAATACGGCTTTGCCCAGGCCGGCGGACAGTAGGCGCGGGGAACAAGACTTTCGGCAGCGCGAACGGACGCTGAGGCGCGGCGCGACACCGAGCC
>JAAZLP010000175.1 GCA_012799265.1 Phyllobacteriaceae bacterium
CCAGCAGGCCGATAGCCCGGCATTGGCGGCAGCAAAGCCGAGTACCCGCTTGCGGTTGAGCCCAAGGCGCGATGCGAAGAGATCGGCCATGGCCGCCATGCGCCTCGGATCGGCGACGAGCTTCAGGGCGCCGGTTGGATTGCGGAAGGCATTGGCGACTTCGTAATGCGGATCGCCGAGCAGGCCCTTTGGATCAATAGCCAGCCAGCCGCGATCAGAGGAGATGATATTGTCGTGGTGGAGATCGCCGTGCAGCGGAATCTCCGGCATGGGCTTGTCGAACAGTTTCAGCGCAATACCGGCGGCGCGGGCATAAAGGTCGCGGGCGGTGTGGGGCCAGGCGCGAACATCGGTCGCGAACAGGGCCTCGAACCGCTGGCGCAGAGGCATCAGCTCGGGCTGCGGATCGGTGCGCGGACGGTGAAGATTGGCAACGACCGCAGCAAAGGCGGTCATGGTTTCCTCGTCGCGACCATTGCGCGAGGGATCTCCCAGGGTTGGCCCACCCAGCCATTCCATGAAGATGGTATCGCCGTGAATGTCGAAGACGGTGGCCGCGCCGTCGCCGGCATACCACTGCAGGAGCTGTGCCCCCCTGCCCTCTTCTTCGAGCGCAGCAGGTTTGAGAATTTTCAGCGCTGCAAAATTGCGACCGTTCTGCTCCACCTGAAAAATCCAGCTACGCGGCGTTTCGGCCACCGGCGTCGACTTGGTTAGTGACCAGCGGATCATGGCACGGCTCAGCGCCGTTTCGACGGGAGACTGATTCATCATGGACGCCATTAAAACAGAAGCGGGCGATCGATTCGACCGTCTCTTGGCAATTGGCGGGTAAAGATGGTGGGAGTGGGGCGCGCAGCGCAGAAGAGCACCCCGGCGCGAGCCGGGATGCGCATGAGCATTACTTGATCCGGTAGGCGTCTTTGGCAGCCTGATAGCTGAGATGCACGGCGATCTCTTCGGCACTTGAGCGAGACAGGCGATGTTCGCCGACCCAGCGCCCGAGGAAGCCGCAGACTTCACGGCGCCAGACATCATGACGTGCCGGGATGGAGAGCAGCGCGCGGGTATCGTCGTTGAAACCGGCGAGATTGTAGAAACCGGCGGTTTCGACGACCTGATCGAGATAGCGGCGAATGCCCTGGGGGCTGTCATGGAACCACCAAGGCGGGCCGATCATCAGGGCGGGCCAATAACCAGCCATGGTCGCCAGCTCGCGCGCATAGGTGGTTTCGTCGAGGACGAACATGATGAGCCGCAGATTGGGCTCATTACCGCAGCGGGAGAGCAGCGCGCTGAGGCCGCCCACATAGTCGGTGGTGCCCGGAATATCGGCGCCGAGATCGGTGCCGCGCTCGGCAAAGAGCTGCGGATCGGTATTGCGGCGCGAACCGGCATGGATCTGCATGACCATGCCATCCTCAACCGAGAGCAGCGCCATTTCAGTCAGCATCTGGGCGCGGAAAAGCTCGGCGTCGGCGGCGTCATGCTTATTGGCCAGCACCCTGTCGAGCAAGGCCTGCTTTTCCACCAGCGGCAGATCGGCGGCATTGGCCGACGGGACGCCATGATCGGTCGCGACAGCGCCAAGGCTGCGG
>JAAZLP010000176.1 GCA_012799265.1 Phyllobacteriaceae bacterium
GATCAAGCGGATGCCAAGGCAACCCGAGAAGCGGTCCATACAGATATCGAAGCCAATGGTGTACCCAATGCCGTGATCGCCAATGCCGGCTTCTCCCGCGCCGAACATCTCGGCATGCTCGATGACGATGTCTGGGCCAGCGAAATGGCCATCAATCTCAACGGTGCCTATGCGCTGGTCGATCCGCTCTCCAGGGCCATGGCTGAGCGGGGTGCAGGCAGCGTCGTTCTCATCTCGTCCGTCAACGCGCTCGCCCATTTCGGCAATCCCGCCTATTCGGCGGCCAAGGCCGGTCTCGTCGCCTATGCCAAGGCGCTGGCGGTCGAATTGGGCGGAAAAGGCGTGCGCGCCAATGTGGTAGCGCCCGGCTCGGTCCGCACCCCGGCCTGGGATCACCGGCTTGAAGCCGATCCGCAACTGCTCGATAAGGTGCTTCCGCACTACCCGCTGGGCCGGCTGGTCAGTCCGGCAGAAGTCGCCAACACGGCGGTCTTTCTTGCTTCGGATGCGTCGTCCGGGATCACGGGTGTGACCATTCCCGTAGATGCCGGCCTCACCGCCGGCAATCTGCGCTTTGTCGATGATGTCCTGAGAAGCAAATGACCCACTATTCCGAACTCGAAACGCCCTGCGTTCTCATTGACCTCGATAAGGCCGAAGCCAATCTCGCGCACGCCCAGGAGCTCGCCAATGCGGCGGGCATTGCCCTGCGCCCCCATATCAAGACCCACAAGCTTCCCTATTTCGCCAAGCGCCAGGTCGAACTCGGCGCCGTCGGCATTACCGTCCAGAAGCTGGGCGAGGCCGAAGTCATGGCCGATGCCGGCCTCACCGATCTTCTCCTCACGTACAACATCATCGGGTCCGCCAAGCGCGCCCGCCTGAAGGCCCTGCATGATCGCGTCACCATCCGCGTCGTCGCCGACAGCGCCGAATGCGTCGATGGCCTCGCCGAAACTTTCACGGATGCTGCCCATAAGCTCGGCGTCTTTGTCGAATGCGATACCGGCATGGGCCGCTGCGGCGTCCAGTCTGCCGCCGACGCCCTTGCGCTCGCCCGTCGCATCAGTGCTGCCCCCGGCCTCGCCTTTGCCGGTCTCATGACCTATCCCGCCGCTGGCAAGCACAGGGAATCCGCCCAGTGGATGGCCGAGGCCAAGGCTCTCTTTGATGCCCAAGGCGTCGAGCTCCCCGCTATCACCACCGGCGGCACGCCCGACATGGCCCATATGAACGAAGCCGGCGTCGCCACCGAATATCGCCCCGGCACCTATATCTATATGGATCGTTCCCAGGTCGCCGCCGGCGCTGCCACATTCGACGACTGCGCCCTCACGGTCCTCGCCACAGTGGTCTCCCGCCCCACCGACGGCCGCGCCATCATCGACGCCGGCTCAAAAACGCTGACCAGCGACCTCCTCGGCCTCCAGGGCCACGGCTACGTCGTCGAGTATCCCGATTCCAAGATCGTCGGCCTCAGCGAAGAGCATGGCACGGTGGACGTCTCCGCCTGCGCCACCAAGCCAAAGATCGGCGATGTGATCCGCATCATCCCCAATCACTGCTGCCCGGTGACCAACCTCTTTGATCGGGTGAATTTCATCCGCAATGGCGATCTGGTGGAAACCGTCCCCGTCGCGGCGCGGGGCAGGGTGGACTAGCGCCGCACTTCGGGCGAATACTGGCGCAACAGAGGGACATAAGTTGCGCATTCTCGACACCCATCTTCACCTGATTTACCCGGACCGCTTCACCTATGAGTGGATCGGCCCGGGCCATAAGCTCAACAAGACCTGGTCTTACGAAGCCTATTTCGCCGAAGCGGAAGCGCTCGGCATTGAGGCCGCTCTCCATATGGAAGTGGACGTTGCCGAAAGCGACATTCTCGCCGAGACGGCCCATGTCGCGGCCTTTCCCAAAATCGCCGGCATCATCGCAGCCTGCCGCCCCGAGCAGGACGATTTCGCCGGCAGGCTAGACGCCATCCTTGAAGCCGGCAACGGCAAGGTGCGGGGCCTCCGCCGCATCCTCCATGAAGTCCCTGACGACGTAAGCCTCGCGCCCATTTTCGCCGAGAACCTCCAGCGCCTCGTCCCGCACAACCTCACCTTCGACCTCTGCCTCCGCGCCGATCAGCTTCACCTCGGCGTGCGCCTGGCAAAGCTCGTCCCCGAGCTCACCTTTGTGCTCGACCATTGCGGCAATCCCGACATCAACGGCCTCGGCCTCGATCCCTGGCGCGGCGCCCTCGCCGAGGTCGCCGCGCTCCCCAATGTCGTCGGCAAGGTCTCGGGCATCGTCAATCACTGCGATCCGGGTTGGACCGCCGAAACGCTCCGCCCCTATGTCGAGCATGTCATCGAGAGTTTTGGTTGGGACCGCGTCGTCTTTGGCTCGGACCATCCGGTCGCCACCGTCACCGGCGGAACGCTCACCGATTGGGTCAATGCCGCCCGCACCATCGTCTCGGGTGCCAGTGAAGACGAACAGGCAGCGCTTTTCCGTCGCAACGCAGAGCGCATCTACCGGGTTTAGCTTAAGTCCCAACGAGGAGAGTACCATGGTCGACAATAACAGCCGCATCGCCGTTTCCACCTGGTCTCTCCATCGTCTCCTTGGCTCAACCTATCCCCACGATCTCACGACCAATGAGATTGGGGATGAAGACGAGACCTATGGCGAGGGCGAAGAAAGCCTCCTCGGCCTCCCCTCAACGCTCGCCAATCACGGCTATAACAGGCTTGAAATCGTCGCCTTCCATCTGCGTAGCCGGGACCCCGTCTATCTCGGC
>JAAZLP010000177.1 GCA_012799265.1 Phyllobacteriaceae bacterium
CTGGCGATATTGTTATCGTCTCAAAAGGGAACCGGTTGATCCGAGCCATAGGCGAGGTGACCGGGCCCTACGAATATCATCCACGACCGGAGGGAAAATTTGGCCACAGGCGTGCAGTCCGTTGGCTTTGGCACGATCCTGCTGGCGTTCCAGTTACCGAGATCTATGACGGCAACTTCACTATGCGGTCGCTCTACTGGTTGAAGAAGGAGCGCCTCAATATTCCTGCCCTCGAGCGTTACATGAACAGCGCGATTAAGGAGGCCGACGCTGATGCCGAACGCGAGGCCTTTGTACTAATCATTGATGAAATCAATCGGGCCAATATTTCCAAGGTCTTCGGTGAGCTGATAACGCTCCTGGAACCCGATAAGCGCCTGGGGCAGGCCAATGCGCTCAAGGTACATCTGCCGTATTCGGGAGATGAATTCGGCGTGCCGGCCAACCTGCACATCATCGGCACGATGAACACGGCGGACCGGTCGATCGCCCTGCTCGACACTGCCTTGCGCCGCCGCTTCACCTTCCGCGAGCTGATGCCCGACATTGAGGAACTGCGGCGGGCGCTGGCGGCGCGAGGGCTTGATGCCGCGAATCTCGAGGGGATCGACCTGTGCAAGCTGCTGCACACGATCAACGAGCGGATCGAATATCTCTTCGATCGCGAACACCAGATCGGCCACGCCTATTTCACCAGTTGTCGTGGCCGCGCCGATGTTGAAGACGTCATGCGCCATAAGGTCATCCCGCTCTTGGCGGAGTATTTTTACGAGGACTGGTCGAAAGTCGCCGCGGTGCTGGGCGATGGCGACGGCACCAATGGCTCCCATTTCCTCGAAGCGCGGCGGCTGACGGCGCCGGCCGGTTTTGCCGACGATGAGCTGAGCGGCGACAAGTTGCGCTGGAGCGTCAAGGCGCGCTTCGATTTTTCGGACTTTGCCGCCTGATGCCCGCCTATACGGTTCGGGAATGGGACAAGCTCGCCTACGGCGAAGGCGCGGGGCAGATTCCCGACGGTTATGCCGGTAAGCTGGCGGCACTGGCGGCTCGCTCGGCCTTTGCCGGACGCGGCGGCAGCGGCGTGCTCGAACATGGCCGGCATGCCTTGCGCGCGCGCGGCGTGGTCGGAATTCTGGCAGCGGGCGATGCGAGCCTGGAGATCCTGCCCAAGATCGATGTGGCGCCCGGTGAAACAACCGATCACCAGAATGCAGCGATCCGTAAGCGACTGGTGCATATGCTGGCCGTCGCGCTGGATTTGAAAATTGACCTGGGCGTCATCACCGATCTTGCCTGGCAGCGCGAGACCCTGCTCGAAATCCTGATCCGCATCTTCTGCGACAAGCTGACCGAAGCTCTGCGCAAGGGTATGCCGCGCCGCTATATCACTTGCGAAGACGATCTGCCGACCTTGCGCGGTCAGCTCGACATCACCCGCCAGTTCACCCGCCACGCGGTCAATCCCTCGCGCCTTGCCTGCCGCTTCGATCTTTTGTCCGAAGACACACCGCTCAACCGGATCATGAAAGCTGCAGTGCTGCGCCTGGCGCGCCTCTCACGGCGCGCCGCCAACCAGCAGCGCCTGCGCGAGCTGGCCTTCGTCTATGCTGATATTACCGACGTTTCGGTTGCCGCGCTGCGCTGGGATCAGGTTGTAATCGACCGCACCAACCGGGCCTGGCAGGAGCTCTTCGCCATGGCGCGGCTCTTTTTGCAGGACCGCTATCAGACGACCACAGGCGGCGCCGGCCAGGGCACCGCCATGCTGTTTGAGATGAACGCGCTGTTCGAGGAATATGTGGGGCGCTTGATCGCCCGCGCCTTGGCAGGTACCGGGCTTACTGTTTCGCTGCAAGGCGGACGGCTGTTCTGCCTGAGCGCCCAGGACAGTGGACGCGCCCTGTTCCAGACCCGGCCCGATATCCTGATCCGCCAGGGGAGCAGGGTCGTCCATGTCATTGACACCAAGTGGAAGCGGATATCCGCGCGGATCGATGATCCCAAGCAGGGCGTCTCGCAGGCCGATGTCTA
>JAAZLP010000178.1 GCA_012799265.1 Phyllobacteriaceae bacterium
GGTTTGTAGGTGCTAATACCGCCATCCCGTAATCTACGTATTCTGGCAGTGCACCTTTGCCTAGCGTCATGGCTGCTTTCGGGATGTTCAGCGCCTGACCTAGTCGTCTGAAATGGTGAAGGTTTTCGGGTGCCGTCAGGCGTACGAAAGCCCCTCATGCAGGAACCCGCGGTCGGCACGCTCTGGCTATGGGGTTTTGTGTTTTGGGACTGCCAGGGAGTGAGCAGCTGGAGGAGCGCTTGTTGGCCCGATCAGGGCGATTACATTGCCTGCTTGCTGGACCGCAGAGCTTTTCGGAGCGTTTTGGAGTTCCCCTGCGCCGCTGGAAGCGATCGCCATTCGGCATGGCGCAAGCCATCCCAGTGGCCCCCGCTGCTTTGAAGAGGCCATATGGCTGAGCGAGCCATGCCGGGTCATGGTGCATTCTCCCGGTTCGTTGCCATCGTATTTGGCGGTCCGCGGGGCTGACGCCAGCGTTTGAACACCTCGATGACAATCATGCGTCCGCCGCAACACGGGCATGGCGGGCGAACGTCTGACGGGTCTTCGGCTGTGGCATGATCGGACGGCGGGATGGCGTTCAGGAGCTCGCGGGCATACGCGATGTTTGTCTTGCGTGCGCTGCCGGCGAGCAGGCCGTAGTGCCGAATGCGGTGGAACCCCCGCGGCAGGGTGTGAAGCAGAAAGCGTCGGATGAATTCGTTGGCGGCAATGGTCATGACCTGCTGTCGGTCGGCGCCCGAGCAACGGTAATTCTTGTAGCGGAAGGTGACGCTGGTTTGATCAAAGACGATAAGGCGGCTGTTTGAGATCGCCACGCGGTGGGTGTAGCGCGAGAGATAGGCGAGAACGGCTTCAGGCCCGGCGAACGGGGCTTTGGCATAAACAACCCAACGCTTCCTTCGGGCCGGCGCAAGGTGGCGCAGGAAGACACGCCGGTCGCTGAGACCCGCCAGCTTGCCGAAGAAGACGAGCTTTCCAGCACCGTGGAGTTCGAGCAGCCGGGTCAGGAACAGGCGCCTGAACAGTGCCCCGAGCACCCGCACCGGAAGCAGGAAGGCCGGGCGCGACGATATCCATTGCCCAGCCGGTGTGAGGCCGCCACCTGGCACGATCATGTGGATGTGCGGATGGTGGGTCATGGCCGAACCCCATGTGTGCAGCACCGCGGTGATGCCGATGCGGGCGCCCAGGTGCTTTGGGTCGGCAGCAATCGTCAACATTGTCTGCGATGCCGCCTTGAACAGCAGGTCGTAGACCAGCGCCTTGTTGTGGAAGGCAATGTCGGCAATCTCGGCAGGCAGCGTGAACACCACATGGAAGTAACCCTCCGGCAGCAGGTTGGCCTCCTGGGCTTGCAGCCAGGCGCGTGCGGCAGCGCCCTGGCACCGGGGACAGTGCCGGTTGCGACACGAGTTATAGGCGATCCGCTGGTGCCCGCAGTCAGCACAGGCTTCGACATGACCACCCAAAGCAGCGGTGCGACAGGTCTCGATCGCGGACATGATCTTGAGCTGGTCCAGGCTCAGGTGTCCGGCATGGGCCGCGCGATAGGCAGGCCCGGCCGCTCGGAAGATATCGGCGACCTCAATAGTGGCGCGCACCGGCTCAGCCGTCGGGCGACTTGCCTTCCATCAGCGCCATCAGTCGATCAAGAGGGCCGGCGACCGCGTGGATCGTTCGGGTGGACACCTTGGCGTAGAGCGCGGTCGTCTCAAGCTTGCTGTGCCCAAGCAAAACCTGGATGACGCGGATATCGGTGCCATCTTCGAGAAGATGAGTGGCAAAGCTGTGCCGTAATGTGTGCGGACTGACACGCTTATGGATTCCCGCCACCTCGGCTGCTTCCTGCACCGCGCGATGCAGCTGTCGTGACGAGATCGGATCCGTGCAGCTACGCCCTGGAAACAGCCAGCCATGAGGCAGCATCACGCCGCGTCGCTTTCCTTCGCGCCACCACAGACGCAAAAGCTCCAGGAGTTGCGGGGAGAGCATGGCGTTGCGGTCCTTGCGTCCCTTGCCCTGTTCGACACGGATCAGCATACGTGTCGAGTCGATATCGTCGATCTTGAGATGCGCGACCTCGGAGACACGCAGGCCCGCGCCATAAGCGACCCCCAGTGCGGCCTTGTACTTGATGCCCGGCGCCGCCTCGAGCAGACGTGCGGCTTCTTCCACGCTCAGAACGTCGGGCAGCTTACGCGGATTGCGGGTGATCACCAGAGTGCGCGATAGATCTCGCCGGTTCAGCGTCACGGTGAACAGAAAGCGCAGCGCGGAAACCGTGCTGTTGATCGTCGCCGGGCCCACGCCAGTCTCATGCTGATGCAGTTGGTATTGCCGGATGTCTTCGGCGGTAGCGCTGTCGGGAGGACGCCCGAGGAAGGCAGCAAAGTTCCGGACGTGCCGAACATAATCCCGCTGCGTATGGGCGCCCAGGCCCCGCATCACCATATCTTGCTGCATGCGCTGACGCAGCGGTGTGATCGGGGCATTGGTCTGAAACGTTGTCATGGTGAGTTCCTCCTGCTGAAAGGAACTCCATGTTCGGACCACAGCCTCTAGCTGCCCAGAGCCTCAGACGAATCCATCAGGTCTCACCACGCGCGTCTCTCCCGCGAAGCGGGTTCGTGCATGGGGGGCGAGAGCAGACGCTGTTTTAGTCGCCTTCTTTGAGGTGCAGCCCGCGCGGCATCTCGCGTGAGATTTCCTTGAGGAATCTGTCGCCGGTGGCGAGGCGCTTAC
>JAAZLP010000179.1 GCA_012799265.1 Phyllobacteriaceae bacterium
AGCCCCGCTTCTGCGGGGCTTTTTGTTGTCTCAGAGACCAAAGGCGAGGATGGCGACAAGGCCCGCCGCCCCCACCACGATGCGCCACCAGGCAAAAGGCGCAAAGCCGTGCTTGGAGACGAAGTCGAGGAGATATTTGACCACCAGTGCGCCAACGACGAAGGCCGCGGCAAAGCCCACCGCGATATTGAGCCCGAGGCTCATGTCGATGAGGTCGCGGCTCTTGTAGAGGTCGTAGCCAAAGGCGCCGATCATGATCGGCAGGGCAATGAAGAAGGTGAATTCGGCCGCGCTGCGCTTGGTCGCGCCAAACAGCATCGCCCCCACCACCGTCGCGCCGGAGCGCGACACGCCCGGGATCAAGGCGATCATCTGGAAGAGGCCAACGATAAGCGACAGGTGCCAGGGATAGGTATAGATGTCGTCATACTTCTCCTGCTTGGGCATGCGGTCGACCCAGAGCAGGATCACGCCACCCACCAGCAGCGAAATGCAGATCACCAGCGGCGTTTCATAAATGACCGTCTGGATGAAATCGCGGAACAGCACACCCGCCAGCGCGCCGGGAATACTGGCCAAAATCACCGCTACGGCAAAATGCCACGCATAGGCCTTGCCGGTCAGCGCATCGCGGATCAGCACCGCCAGCTTGGCAAAATAGATGGTGAGAACCGCGAGGATCGCCCCCAGCTGGATGAGGACAATAAAGGTCGCCGGCTGGCTCAAGCCGAAGAAATGACCCGCCAGAAGCAGGTGTCCGGTGGAGCTCACGGGCAGGAATTCGGTAAGCCCTTCGAGGATTCCAAGGATCAGGCTCACAAAAAGACCTTGATCGGCGTTCATCTGATCCCCTAACTCGTTTTCATAGCGCTACATTCGGTCAAATCTCATAGCCCTGTTCGCCAGAGGCGCCAAGAACGAGGTTTGACAGAAAGCGTGGCCCGTAAAAGAGCGTCCTATATGCCCAGCCTCGTGCACTATCCCCTCGATCCCGCTTCCCGTCTCATCCGGCTGATGTGCGCCGAATATGGCGTGCCGCTCGACCTGGAGGAAACCAAGCCCTGGCTGCGCGAAGAGGCGCTGTTGGCGCTCAACCCGGCAGCGACGCTCCCCATCCTCTTTACCGATAACGACATGCCCATTGTCGGCACTTTTGCCGTCCTGCATGCCGTCGAGGATTTCTATACCCCCGAGACCGTCTCCGGCCTTTTCCCCGCTGATCCCCTGGCGCGCGCCGAAATGTGGCGCCTGGTCGAATGGGTGCTGATCAAGCTCAATGACGAGGTGACCCGCTATCTCGTCGAGGAAAAGATCGCCAAGCGCGACATTCGTGGCGCGACCCCGGAGCCCTCCGTGCTCCGCGCCGCCAAGGCCAACCTTCAGGAGCACCTCCTCTATTTCAACTGGCTCCTCGCCAGCCGCTCCTGGCTCGGTGGCGATGAAATGAGCCTTGCCGATTTCGCGCTGGCCGCCCATTTCTCGACGCTCGACTATATGGGCGATATCGACTGGTCCAAGGTGCCGCAGGAAACCCGCGACTGGTATTCCCGCCTCAAGTCGCGTCCGGCTTTCCGCACGCTCCTCAATGACCGCGTCGTCGCCATGCCGCCCTCCAAGGGCTATGCGGACCTCGATTTTTGAGCCAGGCCGATGCCCTGATCGCCGAACTCCGGACCCGCGCGACGGCTCTGGGGTTTGACGCCTTTGGCATAGCCGCCACCAATTCCCGGCCCGACCTGCCCGAACGCCTGCGCCATGCGCTGTCTGAGGGTTATCACGCCGACATGGATTGGATGGAAGAAACCGAAGCCCGCCGCGCCAATCCCAATGTGCTCTGGGAGGATGCGCGCTCGGCCATCCTGCTCGGCGTCAATTACGGCCCCGATTTCGATCCGCTTGAGCTGCTCCAGCACAAGGACATCGGCGCTATCTCGGCCTATTCGCGCAATCGCGATTATCACGACATCATCAAGGGCAAGCTCAAGGAGCTCGCCGGCCTCCTCGCCCGCCGCTCCGGCGCCGAGGTCAAGGTCTTCGTCGATACCGCCCCTTTGATGGAAAAGCCCTTCGCCGAAGCCGCCGGCCTCGGCTGGCAGGGCAAGCACACGGTCCTCGTCAGCCGCGAATTCGGCTCCTGGCTCTTCCTCGGCGCCATCCTCACCTCCGCCGATCTGCCCGCATCCAAACCCTTCAGGGAAAGCTGCGGCTCCTGCACGCGGTGTCTCGACATCTGCCCGACCAATGCTTTCCCCGCGCCCTTCCAGCTCGATTCGCGAAAATGCCTCGCCTATTACAGCGTCGAGCATAAGGGCCCGATCCCGCGCGAATTCCGCAGCCCCATGGGCAATCGCATCTATGGCTGCGATGATTGCCTCGCCGTCTGTCCCTGGAACAAGTTCGCCTCGGTGAGCCGCGAAGCCAAACTCCGCTCCCGCCCCGAACTCGAGCGCCCCGCTTTGGCCGATCTCGTCACCCTCGACGATCCTGCCTTCCGCGCCCTCTTTGCTGGCTCTCCGGCCAAGCGCATCGGCCACGCCCGTTTCATCCGCAATGTGCTGATCGGTATCGGAAATTCCGACAATCCCGCGCTGGCAGATGCCGCACTGGCGCGGCTGGATGACGAAAGCCCGCTCATTCGCGGCGCGGCCATCTGGGCCCTGCGCCGGCTCAATGCCGCCCGCGCCGAGGCGCTCAAAGACAATCACCTCTCGCGTGAAACCGACCCGGATGTGCGCGCAGAATGGCAAGGAGACGTCTGATGCAGGCGCTGTTTTTCGGCCTCGGCTATTCTTCAAGCCGCACCGCGGACATGATGGCCGAGACCGGCACCTATGCGCGCCTCTACGGCACCCGCCGTTCCCTAGCGGCCAGCGGCCCCGCCATCCCGCTCGTCTTCGACGGCACCGCACCTGGCCCTGAAGTCGGCAAGACCCTCCGCAATGGCATCACCCACGTCATCCTCTCCGTCGCCCCCGACGCCGATGGCGACCTGGTTCTCCGGCATCACCGCGCCGATCTCGACGCCGCGCAGGACCTCCAATGGCTCTGCTATTTCTCGACCGTCGGAGTCTATGGCGATTTCGGCGGCGACTGGATCGACGAGACCGCCCCGCTCTCGCCCAAAAACGCCCGCTCCGCATGGCGCGTCAAAGCTGAAGACCAATGGCGCACCTTTGCCGCCGCGCGCGGCGTGCCGCTCTGCATCTTTCGCCTCGCCGGCATTTACGGCCCCGGCCGCTCCGGCTTCGACAAGCTCCGCGACGGCACCGCCCGCCGCATCATCAAGCAAGGCCAGGTCTTCAACCGCATCCACGTTGACGACATCGCCCGCGTGACCATGCTGGCCGCCCAACAGCGCCTCGCCGGCACCTTCAATCTCGCCGACGACCTTCCCGCCCCGCCGCAGGATGTCGTCGAACATGCCGCCGACCTCATCGGGGCACCGGTACCGCCGGACATGCCCTTTGAAACCGCCGACCTCTCGCCCATGGCCCGCAGTTTTTACGCCGACAACAAGCGCGTCTCCAACGCCGCCATCAAGTCAGCCCTCGGCATCGAACTGCTCTACCCCAATTATCGCGCCGGTCTCGCCGCCATCCTCAAGGACGAACAATGAGCCCCGTACCCGCCACATCCGCGCCGGAACGCATCGTCCTCGACGGCACCTATGTCCGCCTCGAACCCATCGAAGCGCGCCACGCCGCTGATCTTTTCGAGGTATCCAACCTGCCCGGCGGCCCCGAACGCTATCGCTGGCTCCTCAGCAATGCACCAGAAAGTGTCGATGCCCTCGCGCAGAAGCTCGCCACGGCCTGGGGCGACACGGATCGCTATGCCGCCGTCATCGACAAAGCCTCAGGCAAGGCCGTCGGCCAGCAGGCCTGGATGCGCATCCGCCCCGAACATGGCTCGATTGAAATCGGCGGCATCTATTGGGGGCTGCCGATGGCGCGCTCGCGCCTTTCGACCGAAGCCTTCTTCCTCTTCGCGCGTCACGCCTTCGACGATCTCGGCTATCGGCGCTTCGAATGGAAATGCAATAACCGCAACGAGCCCTCCAAAGCCGCCGCCACCCGCTTCGGCTTCACCTTTGAAGGCATTTTCCGCCAGGACCAGATCATCAAGGGCGAAAACCGCGACACCGCCTGGTTCTCCATTCTCGACAGCGAATGGCCCGCCATCCGCGCCGAATTCACCCGCTGGCTCAGCCCCGACAATTTTGACGAGCATGGCCAGCAGAAGAGAAAACTGCAAACCCGCTAGGCACAGCGCCCGAAAGCCCCGACGCCTCCGTCCCCCTCTCAGGGGGAGGCCAGGTGGGGGGTAGTTAAACCATCCCCAGCACCGCCGCCCGCAACCGCGCCAGATCCTCTTCCCGGCTCAGCCGGTGATCCCCATCGGGGATCAGCGTGAAGGTCACGGGGTCATGCAGGATATGCGTCACCAGCTTTTGCGCATGCGCCGAGGGGACATCGGGGTCCTGTCCGCCCTGCAAAATATGCACCGGACACCCCGTCTCGATCACCGAGCCGAAAAGCTTGTGATGCTCGCCGTCCTCAAACAGTCGCTGGTTGTAGCGATAGGCCCCATCGCCATAGGCGCTCTCGCGCTCATAAAAACCCTGCGTTTCGAGCGCAAAGCGCTGCGCCTCAGTCATCCGGTCCCGCATCAGCGTCGAGGTCGCGTCGACTGCCGGCGCGATCAGCACCAGCCCCTTGATCGGTCGCCCCGCCCTGAGCATCCGCCGCGCGAGAAGCAGCGCGATCCAGCCGCCCATGGATGACCCGACCACGACCTGCTGCCCTTCGGTCGTCGCAAACACGGCCTCAGCTTCTTCCAGCCAGCGGCTGATCGTGCCGTCATTGAAGTCGCCGCCCGAGCGTCCATGACCGGAATAGTCAAACCGCGTCACAGCGAGCCCCCGCTCTGCGCCCAGCGCGTCAAGTGTCATCGCCTTGATCCCGCTCATCACGGATCGGAAACCATTGAGCCAGAAAATCCCCGGCGCCTTTCCGGCCCGCTGTTCGACGGCGATTTGTCGGGTTTCCTCCCCGGTTCCGACACTCAGAAACAAGCTCGAAATCGCGTTCATGGCACCTATTGCGTCCTCAGGCGTTCTATTGGGGCGTTTCCCGCGCGCAACAGCCAGAAAATCAGTGGTTGCAGCAGTTGACTTATGACGCCGCTACCACGATTTTAGGGCCGATTTCACCCCCCGGCATAATAGCACAAGGATCGCTTGCCATTCGTCGTCCCATGAGACCCGTTGCGCCCCAGAAAGATGGGCCGCTTGCCAACGAGGACATTACCAGCCCCGACGTCCAGCTGATTGACGCAGAGGGCGAGAACCGCGGTATCGTCCGCACGCGTGATGCGCTTGCAGAAGCGCAGGAAGCCGGTCTGGACCTCGTCCTGATCGCCGCAAATTCCAATCCGCCGGTCGCCAAGATGCTCGACCTGGGCCGCTACAAGTACGCGGCGCAGAAGAAGGCCGCTGAAGCGCGCAAGAAGCAGAAGGTCATCGAGGTCAAGGAAGTTCAGATGCGTCCGAACATCGATGACCATGACTATGAGACCAAGATGAAGGCCGTGCACCGCTTCCTGGCGGATGGCGACCGCGTCAAGGTCACCCTGCGTTTCCGTGGTCGCGAAATGGCGCACCAGGATCTGGGCATGCAGCTTCTGGTCAAGGTGCGCGAGCAGACCGAAGCCGTGGCCAAGGTCGAAAGCCAGCCGCGTTCGGAAGGCCGCCAAATGGTCATGGTGCTGGCGCCCAAGTGAGGCGACGGCAGACCTGAAAATAAGAAGCGGGCCTTGCGGCCCGCTTTTTTGTTGCCCGCTTGGCCTAGTGTTCGGCCGTTGCGACGTCCTCATCGCGGAAATTGCGCAGCGCAACCAGTACTGCCAGCGAGAGCAGCGTAATGACACTCCCGGCGGCCAGCAGCACGCTCATATGCGCGGACGTAAAGGCAGTCCGCGCCGCCTCTGCCAGCGCAAGGCCATCATTGCCCAGCCGCTCAGCCACGATCATGGCCTCGCCGATCGACTGCATTGCCGCATCGCCAACCGCCCCTGCCAGTTCGGCCGGCACACGCAGCGCATTGGTGAAACTGCTGGCCAGCAGGACACCGAAGATCGTGATGCCAAGCCCGGCCCCCAGTTCATAGCCAGTGCCTTCCAGCGCCCCTGCCGCGCCGGCCTTGTCTGCCGGTGCGCTGCTCATGATGGCGATGGACGATGCGGTCAGCCCCACACTGAGGAAGAAGCCAAGCGTCGCCATCAGCGTCGGCACCTGCCAGCCCGGATCATGGAAATCGCTGAGCCCAAGGCCAATAAGGCTGCCGGCAGAGATCAGCAGCGAGAGGAATGCGACCATCCGCAACCCCATCATCGCGACGACAAAACCCGCAATCGGGCCACCCAGCGCCGAAGCGATGACCATCGGCATGAGGAAGAGCCCGGCCTGCAACGGGGACTTGCCGACGACGAACTGCAATTCCTGCGCAATGGTCAGTTCGACCCCAGCCAGCGAACCCGACACCACCAGCGCCATGACAAAGCCCATGCTGATCGCCGGCTTGGTGAAGAGGCTGAGGTCGAGCATCGGCGTTGCGGACTTGAGCTGCAACCGACCAAACCAGGCGAGCAGCACCAGACCGACGATCAGAACCGCCAGCGTGGTAGTCACCGCCGCATCCGGCTTGAAGCCCGACTTGATCGCATAGACGGTCGAGATGAGGCCGGCGATGAGGATCACAGCCTGACCGATCTTCCATTCCGCCGTGGAAGAGGGCGCCCGCCGCGGCAGGGTGAAATAGGCCAGCGGCCAGACCACCATCATCACGGGCACATTGATGAGGAACACCGAACCCCACCAGAAATGCTCCAGCAGCGCACCGCCCACCAGCGGTCCGATGGCAGCACCCGCAGCACCAATCGTGCCCCAGAGGCCCAGGGCAATGCCGCGCTCCTTGGGATCGTCAAAAATCTGGCGGATGATCGCCAGCACGTTGGGCATGATCATCGAGGCGCCAATGGCGAGGAACACCCGCGCGCCGATAAGCATGGCCGCACTGGGGGCAAAAGCGGCGGCGACTGAGGCGGCCAGAAAGACGAGAAGGCCGGTCAGCAGCATTTTGCGATTGCCGATGCGATCGGCCAATGTGCCCATGGGCACCAACAGGCCCGCCATCAGCAGCGGATAGATATCGATGATCCAGAGGATTTCCGTGCCGCTCGCATTCAGCGCCAGCGTCAGCGATGGCACCGCAATGTGCAGAATGGTCATGTCGATGACCACGGGTGTAAAGGCCAGCATGACAGCCAGCAGGATGAGCCAGCGATTGGCGGGGCGGGACACTACTTTCAACTCCTGGGACAGGCTGGACGAAACGAGTGGCTGCCTATATATCCGTCTGGACGGTATGAAAAGGAAAATGCGTGGGACGACGTCCGACAATTGATTGTGATCAGATCCTGGATGCGGCAGAGCGCGTGGTGATCCGCGAGGGCGCTGCGCAATTGACCATTGATGCGGTCGCCGCAGAGGCGGGCGTCAGCAAGGGCGGCGTGCTTTATAGCTTCGCCAGCAAGGACGCCCTGATCGACGCCCTTTATCGACGCATCCTGGCCAGCTTTGACGCCATTGCCGATCGCGTCATCGCCGAACTCGGTGACAGTCCGGAAAGCCGCATTCGCGGCCATGTTCTGGCCAATCTGGAAAACGCGGAAAGCGTCACCGAGCGCCTGATCGGGGTGATCGTCAATTTCATGCGCTCACCCGAATACCGCGCCGAAGCGAATGTCTATTACCGCGATCTCCTCGGTAAGCTCGACACCACCACTCCTTCAGGTAAGAAACTGCGCCTTGCCCTGCTCGCGGCCGAAGGCGCCTTCCTCCTGCGCGGCTTCGACTTCTATCCCGTCAGCGCCGCCGAATGGCGGGAGATACACGAAGACATCATGAACCTCCTGCTGCCCTGAAGCGATTTCGCTGCCCCCGAGGGGGCAGCGCCCTAGCCGTGATTGATGTTCTTGAGCGCCGGCAGGCGGAAGGTCGCGAGGAGGCCCACGCCGAGCACGGCGGCGGCGATGAGCGTTGTCAGCCTTGCGGCGTCAACCAGCGAAGCGCGAGCGGCCTCGATGACAGGCGCAGAAACACCCAAGCCCGCCAGTTCCGGAATGGATGCGCCGACCGAATTGCGCACAAGCTCCAGTGCTGTCGCCCGGTCTGCAGTTGCAAGATCGCCAAGGCCATCCAGAGCCCCGCCGAAATTGACCGACAGCGTCGAGACCAGCAGCGTGCCGAGGACCGCAATGCCGAGCGCTGAGCCCAACTGACGGACCGTGCTCTGTAGCCCCGAGGCTTCCCCGCTCTGCTCCACCGGCACTTCGGCGAGGATGACACTGGTCAGCTGCGCCGTGGCAAGGCCGACGCCCACGCCATAGAGGAAAAGCCACATGGCCAGTAGCCAGAAGGGCGAGCCGGCCGAGAAGCTGAGTCCCAGGCCTACGATGGCGACGATTTCGGTCGCGATACCGAGCTGCACCACGGTGCGCCCCCCGAGCCGCCGCCCGAGTTGCGGCGTGCCGCCGGAAATAAGGAAGGTGCCGAGCGCGAGGAAGACGATGAGAAGGCCCGTTTCGAGCGCCGAATAGCCGAGCGCGCCCTGAACAAAGAGCGGCAGTGCGAAAAGCATGCCGAATTCCCCGAGCGCCACGACAAGTGCGGCGATGGACCCATAGCGGAAACTGCCGAGCCGGAAGAGGCTGAGATCGACGAGGACCGGCTTTCCGGCATGACGGCGCTTCTTCTCGAGCAGGATGAAGCCAATGATGCAGAGGAGGCCCAGCGCAAAGGCGACCGGGACCGGCGAGATCGGCCAGCCGGGCGGCGTCAGCTCGGATGGCGCCCACCAGCCATAGCGCTGCGCCTCGATAAGCCCGAAGACAATGCTGCCGAGGCCGAGCACGGACAAGAGAATGCCCAGCGGGTCGAATGCCCTTCGGCTGCCTTCGAGCCGGGTCTCCGGAACCAGCGAGAGCGTACCGAAGAACATGATCAGCACGACCGGGACATTGATGAGGAACGCCCAGTGCCAGCTGAAGGCGGTGGTGAGCCAGCCGCCGACCAGCGGGCCAAGCGCGGCCATGCCGCCAATGGTCGAGCCCCAGATGGCAAAGGCGATGCCGCGCTCGCGGCCGGTAAACATGGCGTTGAGCGTCGAGAGCGTCGCGGGCAGGATCATCGCTCCGCCGAAGCCTTGGAGGATGCGCGCGGCAATGAGCGCAAGACCATTGGGCGATACGGCCGCCAGCACGCTGGCAATGCCGAAAATCACCGTGCCGATCAGGAGGAGCCGCTTTCGCCCATGCATGTCGCCGAACCGGCCTGCGGTGATGAGGAAGGCCGCAAAGACCAGCGAATAGACCGAATTGACCCATTCCGCGTCCGCCGCGGTCAGCCCCAGATCGCGGATCAACACCGGCAGCACCACCGTCACCACCGTGGCGTCCATGATGATGATGGAGACGGAGAGCGCGATGACCATCATCGCGAGCCATTTTCTGCGGCTGCTGGCAACAGGTTCGGTCATGTCAAATACAATGCTGAAAGGCTTGGAAAGGAGCGTCGCCGGCCAGAATGGGCCGACGACCAGGGCAATACGCGGCCGGGCTAGTGCCCGATCACCCCGTCGACATCGCCCTTCATGGGAATGGCGGGCTGCGCGCCGGGATTGAGGCAGGCAAGGCTGCCAGCCACCGCCGCGCGGCGCATCGCCGTTTCGAGATTGTGCCCGGCGTCGAGCGCTGCCGCGAGATAGCCGCAGAACGTATCGCCCGCGCCGACCGTATCGACCGGCTTCACACGGTGGGCCGGCACCGAGAGGGCGCCGTCCGGCGTGCGGGCCCGCGCGCCATCCGCGCCCAGGGTGACGACGATGGTGCGCCCGGTCTGGTTCACCCAGTCCTGCATGGCGGCATCGAGCTGCTCGATCGGACGACCGGTCAGCAGCGAAAACTCGGTCTCATTGGCCACGACAATATCGGCCAGCGACGCCAGCTTTGCCGTATCGGGCAGGAAAGGCGCGGTATTGAGCACGCTGCGCGCGCCCTTTTCGCGGGCAATTTCCAGCGCCCGCCGCGTCGCTGCCTGCGGCACTTCCTGCTGCAACAGCAGCGTGTCTCTGGGCGTCAGGTGCGTCAGGCCCTTTTCGGCATCTTCCGCGCTCACCGTGCCATTGGCGCCGGGCAGGATGGCGATGACATTCTCGCCCTCGGCGTCGACAAAGATCATGGCGATCCCCGTTGCCGCTTCTGCCTTGCGCATATGCGAAAGATCGACGCCGCCGTTTTTCAAAAGCTCCAGCGCCATATCGGCAAAGGCATCGTCGCCCACAGCCGACACATGCCGCACCTCGGCCCCGGCGCGCCGTGCCGCCAGCGCCTGATTGGCGCCCTTGCCGCCCGGTGCCATCGAAAAGGTGCCGCCGGCCACGGTTTCGCCGGGCTTGGGCAGGCGCGTCACCGTGCCGACCTGATCAAGATTGGTGGAGCCAAAAACGGTGATCATGTCAGAATCTTCTCAATTGTGTTCCAGTTGCGCATCGTGTCGAGCACGCCCTTGCCCAGGCGGGCATAGAGCGGCTTCAGCACGGCTTCGACATGCTCTGTATAACGCCCATTCGGCTGGCGATAGGCGGCGATGTAAATCTCGCGCCTGTCGATGCGGACAATTTCCGTATCCCCGGGAAGGCTTTCAAGCGCCACATC
>JAAZLP010000180.1 GCA_012799265.1 Phyllobacteriaceae bacterium
CGGTGCCATCTATCTCGATGGCGGCCCGGCACCAGCCCAGGAATTCGTCGAACGCCTGTTCGAGCAGTTCCTGGCGGGTGGTCAGGCCAATCGCGCCGACGCCAAGACGACTTTGCAGGAATGGGGCCAGGCCCGCGGTCTTGAGCCGCCCAGCTATGTGCTGGTCGAGCGGACCGGGCCGGATCACGCTCCTGAATTCACCATCGCGGTCAGCCTGGCCGGCTTTGATCCCATCCAAGCCACAGGCCCGTCGAAAAAAATCGCTGAACACAAGGCGGCTGAGGAATTCCTCATTCGCCAGAAGGTCTGGAAGGAAGCCCCATGACCGAGCCCGCAAGCCCGATCGATCTCGCCAATACCTCCTGCGGCTTCATCGCCCTGGTCGGTGCGCCCAATGCCGGCAAGTCGACCCTGCTGAACTCGCTGGTCGGCACCAAGGTGTCCATCGTCACCCACAAGGCGCAGACCACGCGCTCGCAGGTTCGCGGCGTGCTGACGCTTGATCAGGCCCAGCTCGTCTTCATCGACACGCCCGGCATCTTTGCGCCCAAGAAGCGTCTTGAACGGGCCATGGTGGAAAATGCCTGGGGCGGGGCAGGGGACGCGGACCTCGTCGCCTTCATCCTCGACGCCGATCGCGGCATCACCCCGGAGACCGAGGCGCTGCTCGAAGGCCTCGAAAACATCACCCATCCCAAGGTGCTGATCCTCAACAAGATCGATACGGTCAAGCACGAGAGCCTGCTGGCCCTGTCGCAGAGCCTCAACGAGCGGCTGCGCTTTGAAGCGACCTTCATGCTCTCCGCCCTCAAGGGCGACGGCGTGTCCGACTTCATCAGCTGGTGCGTCAAGCACATCCCGCCCGGCCCGTGGCATTTCCCGGAAGATCACCTCACCGATCTTACCATGGCCATCACCGCCGCCGAAGTGACGCGTGAAAAGCTCTTCCTGCGCGTCCACGACGAAATCCCTTACAACTCGACCGTCGAGACCGAGAGCTTCAAGATCCAGAAGGACGGCTCCTACAAGATCGATCAGGTCATCTATCTCAGCCGCGAGAGCCACAAGAAGATCGTACTCGGCGCCGGCGGTCAGACCATCAAGGCCATCGGCGCGGAAGCGCGCAAGGAACTGATGGAAATGTACGAAGTGCCGATCCACCTTTTCCTCTTCGTCAAAGTCCGCGAAAAGTGGACCGACGATCCAGAACGCTACCGCGAAATGGGGCTGGAATTCCCGCATGGGAAAGCCTGAGCGTTGGTCGTCCCCCTCCCTAGCTGTGCTACGGCCCTCCGGGCCTAGCGTCGCTACTCTCCCCTCAAGGGGGAGGGTGACATCGAGTTCTGGACGATATGGTGGCTTGGCCACCAGGGTCACCTCCCCCCGTGAGGGGGAGGCAAGCAAAGCTTGGCGCGTCGCGCCTAGCGACGCTCGGAGGGGGGGACGCCTCTGCATGTCCCGCAGCCGATAAATGGAATGGACCGCTGAAGGACTTCTGATCGGTGTCCGCCGTCATGGCGAGTCCAGCGTCATTGCCGAGGCGATGGTGGCCGGGCGGGGGCGGTGCCTGGGACTGGTGCGGGGCGGGCGGTCGCGGCGCCTCGCGGCGGTTTTGCAGCCGGGCAATACGGTCCAGCTGACCTGGCGTGCCCGGCTTGAAGACCAGCTCGGCCAGTTCACCGTTGAATTGCTGCAGGCGCGCGCCGCTATCCTGATCGAGGACCGCGCGCGGCTCTACCTCTCTCAGCTCGTCTGCGAACACCTGCGCCTGCTGCCCGAGCGCGACCCGCATGATCGCCTGCTGGGCATGGCACTCAATCTCATCGATTCCGCGCCCGACGGGGTGACGCTGGCCCGGTTCGAGCTGGCGCTGCTCGATGAGCTTGGGGTCGGTCTCGACCTCGAGACCTGCGCCGCTACCGGTGTCACCGAAGACCTGACCCATGTCTCGCCCAAGTCGGGGCGCGCTGTCTCCCGCGCAGCCGCCGAGCCCTATAGAGATCGCCTCCTCAAGCTGCCGAGCTTTCTTCATGCGCGCGGCAATGCCTCGCCAGACGATATCCGCGATGCCCTGCGCCTGACCGCGCATTTTCTGGACATGCATGTCTGGTCCGCGCGCCAGCTCGATCAGCCCTCCACCCGCGAGCCGCTTGTGGACCTGCTCAGTCGGGGCTAAAACGCGCCAAACCCGCAGATTTCCGGGCAAAACATGGCTGCCGAGAATGGCCTTTGAACCCTCTTGGCTATAGTTTGCTCCCGATTCGTTCTCATTGCCGAGTGATCAATGTCCGACGCCGATACCCTTCCGCCAGCCGACGATCAGCGCATAGTCGATCTCAAGCAGGCGCTTGAAGAGCGGTATCTGAGCTACGCCCTCTCGACCATCACGCAGCGTGCCCTGCCGGACGCACGCGACGGCCTCAAGCCGGTGCACCGTCGCATCCTTCATGCCATGCGCCTGCTCAAGCTCGATCCGAACCAGGGCTACAAGAAATCGGCGCGTATCGTCGGCGAC
>JAAZLP010000181.1 GCA_012799265.1 Phyllobacteriaceae bacterium
CAAGATGGCCATTCTCGACGAGCCGACTTCGGGTCTCGATCCGCAGTCGACGCAGGAACTGCTGGAGCTGATCCAGGAGCTCTCGGGCAATGGCATGACCATCATGCTGTCCTCGCACATGCTCGACGTGGTGCAGTCGGTCTGCGACCGGATCGTGCTCTTCAACAAGGGCAAGGTCGGATTCTTCGGTACGGTGGAAGAGCTGGCCGGAAAGCTGGGTCGCGGCAGTGTCGTCATAGACATCGCGGCCGAAGGCGTCGACATCAAGTCGATCGCCGACGGCATCCTTGGCGTGACGGACGTCAAGGAGGGCGCTGGCGGGGTCTGGTCGATCGAGGCAAGCCGCGACATCAGGCCGGATATCGCCAAGCTCGTGGTGCAGGATGGCGGGGCATTGAAGAGCCTCGACATAAAGCGCGCGCGTCTGGAAGAGGCGTACACGCGGTTCTTTGCGGAGGCATTCGATGCAGCAGCGTAAAGGATCTCCGTTCAAGGGCGTGGGAACAATCGCGCTCAAGGAAGCCGCCGACCACATGACCAGTGCCCGCATGCATCTGATCATGCTGCTGGTGCTGCTGGCGGCGGTGGGCGCAGTCTATGGGGCAATCGACCGAATTCGGGAAACGACCTCGGTTGATCCTTACCTCTTCCTCAAGCTCTTCACCGTGGCGCGCGAGCCATTGCCGTCATTCGCTTCGTTCCTGGGGTTCCTGCTGCCGCTGGTGGCCATCTCGCTGGGGTTCGATGCGATCAATGGCGAATATAGCCGTCGGACGATGAGCCGGCTTCTGGCACAGCCGATCTATCGCGATGCCGTGCTGTTCGGGAAATTCCTGGGCGGGCTCCTGGTCATCACGGTGGCCCTGCTGACGCTGTGGCTGCTGATGGTGGGCCTCGGCATCCTCTATCTCGGTCTGCCGCCCTCGCTGGAGGAATTGCTGCGGGCGCTGGCGTGGCTGGGGTCGATGATCGCCTATGCCGGGGTGTGGCTGGCGTTGGCCATCGCGCTCTCGACGGTGGTCAAGGTCACTGCCACGTCGGCACTCGCAGCGCTATCCATCTGGCTGATCCTCTCGGTCTTCTGGAGCATGCTGACACCGCTGATCGCGGGGATGATCGCGCCGATCAATCCCTATGATCCGCTCAGCATCGTCCGTCAGTTCGAGTGGCAGCAGATGGTGGCGCGTATCTCGCCGCAGACGCTCTATGGCGAGATCACCGGCATCCTGCTCGATCCGGGCGCGCGCTCGGTGGGGCCGCTCTTCATGTCGCAGATGCAGGGGGCCGTAATGGGAGCGCCACTGCCGACCATGCAGAGCCTCATCATCGTCTGGCCGCAGATTTCGGGGCTGGTGGCAACGCTGCTGGTTCTGTTCACGCTGGCCTATGTCAGCTTCCAGCGACAGGAAGTGCGCGCATAACAAATGACTGAACGCCGCCTACGGGCGGCGTTCTGCTCTCAGGCATGAAAAAGCCGGCCGTGGGAGCCACGACCGGCTGAACCTTAGCTGGGGATCGATCAGGCCAGCAGGGTTTCCGGCACCTTGCCGCCATTGGCCGCGAGCTTGGCGAGAACCTGCTTGTGCAGCCAGATGTTCATCGTGGCGCTGTCGGACTTGTCGCCTGTATAGCCCAGTTCGTCAGCCAGTTCCTTGCGGGCGGTGAGGGACGAATCCATGTCGAGGGCCTTCATCAGGTCCACGATGGAGGTCTTCCAGTTGAGCTTCTGGCCCGACTTGGCGACAGCTTCGTCGAGGACAGCAGCCACATCGACCTGAGACTGGGCGGCGGCAGCCGCCTCCTTCTGGGCGATGGCGTCGGCGATCACCTTGTTGGCTGCGGCCATGCCGGCATCAACGGCAGCCTGCTGCTGTACGGCGACCTCAGGCGAAGCGGTCGGTGAAGAGGTGGCGCCGGGCGTGGGCGTGACAGCCTGTCCGGAAACGGACGCAGCTACCGGTGCGCCGAAAATCTTTGCCTTGATGTCGTCGAAAAAGCCCATTGAGCAAACCCCTAATGTGAATGGCATCGGCGCAGCGCGCCGCGCTGTAACAACGTCTGGTGATGGAGAAGGATGCAGCGGCGGTCAATGCCAAGCTGATTTTCTTTGCTGGTCAGGGTTTAGTGCCAAACCAGATGGTGTGACGACCGCCCTTACCGGAGCGGGCTGCGCGGACGGTGACTTCCTCGGTTGTGAGGCCGGACTGGCGCATGCGCTTGGTGAAGCGGGCATCGGGAGCGGAGGACCAGACCGCCAGATGGCCGCCGCGATTGAGCGACGTCTTGGCGATACCTAGACCGTTGGCACTGTAGAGCCGATCATTGGCGGGGCGGGAGAGACCATCGGGGCCATTGTCGACATCGAGCAGGATGGCATCGAAGGGCGCCGAACCGGCGATGGCGGTGGCGACGTCACCTTCGTGAACGGTGACCCTGGGGTCATCAAGGCTGGTGCCATGAATGGGCGCGAGGGGCCCCCTTGCCCAGGCGATGACAGCGGGGACGAGTTCGGCAATGATGATCTGGCTTTCTGCGGGAAAAACCTCAAGCGCACGGCGCAGGGTAAAGCCCATGCCGAGCCCACCGATGAGGACCTTTGGCGCGGGGCGCCCGGCAAGGCGCTGGGCCGAGAGCACGGCGAGCTGCTCCTCGGAACCGGAGAGGCGGCTGTTCATCAATTCGATTGTGCCGGACATGATGGAAAATTCCTGGCCGCGCTGCATGAGCTTGAGCGGGCCGCCGCCGGGCATGATGGTTTCGTCGAGTTTGAACCAGGGCAGCATGGAGAATCCTCTGGCAGGTGAGGCTTCTCGGTAGCGCTATCGGGAGACGGGGGAAAGAGCCATGTCGAACGGGAGCCTGCTCGTCCGTCGCGTTGGCATGGGCGGCAGGGGCCGTCATTGGGGATGGAAAAATGAAAATTGCAGGTTGGATATTGAGCGGCCTGATCGGCTTGTTCCTGGCGATCGCGTCGGCAGCGCCAAAACTTATGGCTATGGATGCGGCGATCGCGCCGATGGAAGTGATCGGCTGGCCGATGAAATATCTGTTGCTGATCGGGGTGATCGAGGCGGGATGCGTGATCCTCTTCCTCATTCCGCGTACGGCGCTGCTGGGGGCAGTTCTGACCACGGGATTGTTGGGCGCGGCGCTGGCGGCAAATCTACGGGTGGATAATCCGCTGTTCAGCCACACGCTGTTCAGCATCTATCTCGGCATCGCACTCTGGGTGGCGCTGTGGCTGCGCGATGAGCGGGTGCGCAGGGTCTTTCCCCTGATGGCATAGACGTGGGAACCGGGCAGGGATGACCTGCCCGGAACAGGCTTACTCTGCGGGCTGGGCGCGAACGCCACCCAGAGAGGTGGCGGGCATGAAGATCACCCAGGCGCCGATAAGCACGCCAGCGGCGGTCAACAGGGAGCCGCCGGCGACAAGCGGCACCATGCCCGCATTGCCTTTGAGCAGCAGGTAGAGCGCGCCGCTCATGATAACGACGCCAATCGTATAGACCCAGAAGTGCAGGCGCGGCAGCATGCCCTCGGCCTTTGCCGGATTGAGGGCGTAATAGCCACCGAAGATGGCGCTGGTGACCCAGCCCAGCAGGTTGATATGGGCATGTGCGCCGACCACGTCGTGCACCTGGCTCATCGACATGATGAGGCCGAGCGCGATGCCGACGATCAGAAACAGTATGCCGGCACGAAAAAACAGATGCGATATTTTAGGCATGATTGGTCTCCCCTCCAATAACCCCCGGGAATCAGTTTTCCCTCAATAGACCCGGGGCGTCGGATATTACGCCTGGGCCCGCGTAGTTGCCAGCGGTGATAATTGATGGCAAGTGAATGTTCTGTTGTCCGGCAATCAATACTCAATCGTGTTGATCGGTGGGGCTTTTTGCCTAGCTTCGCGACCTCTTTTTGGGGGTGAGGGTGCATGACCGAATGGCTGTTCTCGAGCGGCAATTGCGTGGTGGAGCGCGACTTCAGCGAGGCTGAAATGCTTCGGTTCCAGCACGGATCGACGCGCGCCTATCTGGAAGAAACGCAGGTCCTGCCGGGCATCTGGCTCTATCGGGGGGAGGCCCCGGGGCACTCAAGGTTCAACATAGACGTAGAAGGCGGTTCGCCCAAAAGGGGGCGCGTCATCCTTGGCTCCATGCTGTCGAGCCGAGGAACCATGACCATGGAAGGCTGCGGCAATCGCATATGGCGCGATGACGGGCGCTTCTATGTTCTGACGCCCATAGAACGAGCCGTTCGATACGAGATCGACGCTGAGCTGGGATGGCGGAATGTCAGCCTCAGACTGGAGGCCGAAGCGCTGGATTTTCTGGGGGAAGATAGCGCGCCACCAGACCTGATCACGGGTGCTCTGGAGGGGCGCCTTGATGATATTGCCGACATGACGCCACTGCCCACGGCGATCCGGGCGTTGGGACATACCTTGTTGCGATCGCCATATGGAGGAACGATGCAGAAATTATTCCGCCAGGCCAAGGTGCTGGAATTGCTGGCGCATCAGATGTCGGCATTCGGGGATGTTTCGGAGGAGAGCCCGCTCAATGCGCGCGAACTGGCCAAGGTGCGCATGGCGCGCGACAGGCTGCTGTTTGATCTGCGCGATCCGCCCGATCTCGAGGGTTTGGCGCGCGAAGTCGGCTTGCCCGCCAAGCGGCTCAACCGGGGCTTTCGCGCGGTCTATGGCATGACGGCTTTTGCCTATCTGCGCGATGCACGGCTTGATGCGGCGCGGCGGGCGCTGGAGGAAGGTACAAACCTGCCGCTCAAGCAGCTGGCGTGGGAACTGGGCTATGGCCAGGTCAGCAATTTCGTCACGGCCTTCCGCCGCCGCTTCGGCGTGACACCGGGGAGCTATCGCGGCGAGGCCAGCGAGACTTATGTGCGACGGGATTGAATGTTGCTGAAACGGCGCTCGCGTTGAGGCGGGCGTCTCACTCTCCTAGTTGGCAAAGCCGGTCCATTGGGCCGGCTTTTGTTTTCGGGAGATTTGCATATGTCGCTGGTGGCGTTTGGTACGGCAAGGAAGCGGAGAGAGGGACGGTGGCTGCTGGCGGGAATGCTGTTGGCGACGACGGCTTTGGTGATGGCGCCGGGAGTTGAGGCAGCCGGGGGTGTCACCGACCACAGAGGTCCTGAAATCCTTGGGATGAGCGCTGACGGCTCGCTCTATATCAGCAATTTCTATAATGCGTTTTACGACGCCTATGATGGACATGTCGCACGCGCCACCGGCGGTCATTTCGACATGCGGCTGCCCCGACTTGGCGGGGACACCGACCACAATTTCGCGCAGGCTATCAATGGCCCGGGCACTGCAATCGTCGGCTATGGCCGGACCGCCGAGGGCTACAACCGTGCGTGGCTGATGCGCGCCGACTACGGCACGATTTTACACTACAATCAGATTGAGGTTGTTCCTCTCGGAACACTGTTTCCCGCCAATGATGCAGCTCAGAGCTATGCCTCGGGCGTGTCCGGAGATGGCACGCGCGTCGTCGGGCGCAGCACCAGACTGGGATGAGCAGGGCCTTTGCCTGGATCGAGGGCACCAATCAGGGCGTGCCGTTTAACCACGAGATGTACCAGCTCGGTGCATTGGCCGGAGGCTATGGTCAGACGGAGGCGCGGGCCATTTCCCACGATGGTCGTTATGCTGTCGGCTATAGCGACGCGGCCGGAAAGACCGGCTTGGCTGTCCGCTGGAATCTTGATGGGCTCGCGTCCGGTGGTGGCTCGGCGGCGCAGAGCCTCGGTTCTCTGACCGGCGCACTTGGCAATTCCACAGCCAATGCGGTTTCGGCCGATGGCAGTATTGTCGTGGGCTACTCTGCTGATGCCGACGGTCGCGATCGCGCCTTCCGCTGGAAGGAGGGGGCAACCAATGGCGTTGTCGATAATCCGGAAATGCTCGACATGGGCACGCTGGGCGGACATGAGAGCTGGGCCCGCGGGATCACGCGCGATGGCGTCTGGGCCGTCGGGACGTCGACCACGGAAACCGACCATGAAATCGCTTTCCGTTGGTCGGAAGAAACCGGAATGGAATCGATCGGCGACTGGCTGGCGCGCCACGATGTCGAGATTGGGGACCAGTGGCTGGCGACGGCCACATCGATTTCCGACGATGGCAGGATTGTCGGCGGCCGCATGGTCTATCTGGATGAGAATGGCAATGAGCAGTGGCGGGCTTATCTCGCCCGCGTCGTCGCAGAGGAGCCACCTCCGGGCGAAGAGCC
>JAAZLP010000182.1 GCA_012799265.1 Phyllobacteriaceae bacterium
AGCGCCGGGTCGAGGACGTCCGGACGATTGGTCGCGGCGATGAGGATGATGCCCTCGTTCGCTTCAAAACCGTCCATCTCGACGAGGAGCTGGTTGAGGGTCTGTTCGCGTTCGTCGTTCCCGCCGCCAAGGCCGGCGCCACGCTGGCGGCCGACGGCGTCGATTTCGTCGATGAAAATGATACAGGGCGCGTTCTTCTTGGCCTGTTCGAACATGTCGCGGACGCGTGATGCGCCAACGCCGACGAACATTTCAACGAAGTCCGAACCGGAAATGGTGAAGAACGGCACATTGGCTTCGCCAGCAACCGAGCGGGCCAGAAGCGTCTTACCGGTACCCGGAGGGCCAACAAGGAGAACACCACGGGGGATACGACCGCCAAGACGCTGGAACTTGCCGGGGTCGCGCAGGAATTCCACGATTTCCTCGAGATCCTGCTTGGCTTCGTCAACGCCAGCAACGTCCTCAAAGGTCACCTTGCCCTGTGTTTCGGTCAGCAGCTTGGCGCGCGACTTGCCGAAGCCCATGGCGCCGCCGCGGCCGCCACCCTGCATCTGGCGGATGAAGAAGAACCAGACGCCGATGATAACAAGGAAGGGCAGCCAGCTCGAGAGCAGGATCGACCAAAACGGGCTCGATTCCGGTGCGCGCGCGGTGATCCCCACGCCGCGCTCTTCGAGACGGGTGATCATATCAGCGCCAGCGGGCACGATGGTTTCAAAGCGGGAGCCGTCATTCAGGACGCCGGAGACCACATCATTGGTGATCGTGACGCTGCTGACCCGGCCTGCATCCACTTCAGTGATGAACTGGCTATAGCTTTTTTCCGCAACTGAGACGGAGCGTGTGGAAGACTGAAAGACCTGGAACAGGCCCATCAGCATGAAAAGTATGACCAGCCAGATGGCAAAGTTGCGGAAATTTCCGTTCATCAATCCTGTCCCGGAGAGCCCGACACGTCAGGCGTGTCGGTTATGGGGGCGAATGTAAGACCCGCATTTAGGCGTTACAAGGGCACGTCCTGCGGTGTTTGGGGGCGACTCGTCCAGTCATTTTGTCGCGATGCGGTTAAAAAGCGGTCACATTCGAGCTGGTTGCATCGATTATTCGGCATTGACCGCTCCCAGCTTCCGGTTTCAATCCGGTCATTTCATCTTCCGGAGTTCGCATGACCGATCTCGCCATACTCGTCGTCCCGCCTTTTTCGACCCTCTGCAACGCCGCCTTCGCATTGAGGCGCGAGGTTTTCGTCTGGGAACAGAAAGTCCCGGAGGAAGAGGAACACGACCATTACGATATGACGGCCATCCATTATGTCGCCGTGGCCTCAGGAGAAGTGGTGGGGACGCTCCGGTTGATAGAGTCAGAAGAGCACATCAAGATCGGTCGCGTTGCCGTCCGCATGGCGTTTCGGGGGCAGGGGATTGCGCGCCGGATGATCCTCTCGGCCATGGAAGCGTCGCGACAGAGAGGGCGCGACAGGTTTTATCTCACGGCCCAGTCAGACAAGCTCGGATTTTACGAGAGCCTGGGTTTCGTCGCCTTCGGTCCGGAAATCATCGATGGCGGCATGCCGCATCGGGCGATGCGCGACTATGACAAGCAGAGCGCGGTTCTCATCGATTAAGCGTTTGTTAAGGGCGTTTCCGGGGGCTATCTGGTCACAGCCTCGTGGGCCTGTAATGTCGCCCGGCTCAGGCTCCACGCTCCCATGCAGCGTCGCCAGATCTATCGCCGCGGCGGACCTCCACCAGCGCGCGCAATAACAGAGCCCGTTAACGGGAGGCAAAGGGCCGGTAGCTGTTCAGCAGCGCCGGCCCTGTCAATTTCTGGCACCCGGCAAATCAGATTGTGGCGGAACGGCTCGCGCTTTGTCGCGTTGTCGAGGGGAATGGGCCATACGGCACGCGACCTGCAAGTTTTGCGCCGCATGGCCCTGTTCACCGCAAACGATGAACCAATGGAGCCTACAATGATCCGCACCCTTCTGACTACCTCGGCTGTTGCCCTGGTCCTGAGCACGGCGGCTATCGCGCAGACCACGACCGATCCGGCTGCACCTGCCGCTCCTGAGCCGACCGTTGGCCAGCAGGTCGACAATGCCTTGGATAATGCCGGCGATGCTCTGCAGAATGCTGGTGACGCTGTTCAGGACGCCGCCCAGGATGCTGGCGCTGCCGTTGATAACGCCGTCGATAATGCTGGCCAGGCTGTAGATAATGCCGTGGACAGCACCGGCGCTGCCATCAACAATGCCGGCGACGCCATTGGCGATACGCTGCGTCAGCCGTGGGATTACGCTAGCGGGTACACGATCGGCACTGACGACGTGATCGTAAACGATCTGCTCGGTGCCCCGGTCTATTCCAGCACCTCTGACGACGCCGAAGAAATCGGTTCGGTCAATGACCTTATCATTACCGCTGATGGCGACATCAATGCCGTTGTGATCGGCGTGGGTGGTTTCCTCGGTATTGGCGAAAAGAACGTCGCCGTGGACTTCCTGTCGCTGGAATACAACATGGCGGCCGACAATACCTGGCGCTGGGTCCTGCCCACCACCAAGGAAGCGCTGGAAGCCGCTCCGGAATTCGTCTGGCAGAACCCGCGTGAAGTGAATGTCGCCCCTGTCGATGGCATGGCTGTCGACACCATGGCACCGGCTGATCCTGCCGCTCCGGCAGTGCCGCAGTAATCTTGCTGCCCATACGCAAAAGGCCCGCTTCGGCGGGCCTTTTCTTTTGGCACTTGAGAGGCGCGACTACCGGCGGAAACGCAGGCGGGCGACCTCGTCATAGTTTTCCTGCTCAAGCTTGTTCTGCTCGTCGCGCTCGCGCTGATTTTCGCGCTGATCAAGCAGTTCAACCTTCTTGAGGTCTTCGAGCGCTTCGGCCAGAGCGTCCTGCGCGGCCTCAAGCTTGGCTTTCATGTCGCTGGCTGAGGCCAGCAGGTTGTCCCGGCGGGTCAGAGCGGCCTTGGCGAAGGTCGAGTAGGCAAAGTGGGCCACATCGGAAATGCCGGTCTTGGAATGCTCGATCTCGATCTGCTGATCGAGTTCGGAAGCCATGCGTTCGAAATCGGCGACCATCATCTCGATCTGGGTGACCTGACGACGCTTCTCGTCCACCTGGAATTTCTTGAGCCGGATGAGGCTCTCGCTGCGCGATTTCACGACCTGTACTCCTTACACATCAAGTCAGTCCGGAGTGGCCCGAATACGCCGGCGCCCCTCCATTAGGCCCCCGCATCCGCTTCGGCGATGATCGTGGCGAGCATCGAATAGCCCTCCGAAATCGTCGTCGTCTCATCCCGCTGCTGGCTCAAAAAGCCTTCCAGCCTCGGGTAGATAGCGATTGCGCGGTCCACGTTCGGATCTGACCCTTTCCGGTAAGCCCCCAGCCGGATCAGCTCCTCCATGTCCGAAAAGATGGACATGAGTTCCCGCGCTCTCTGCAGAACAGGCCGGACGTCGTCCGGCACGCATCCTGGCATGGTGCGCGAGATGGACCGGAGCACGTTGACGGCAGGGTATCTTCCCCGCTCGGCAATACCGCGCTCCATTACAATGTGCCCGTCGAGAATGCCGCGAACGGCGTCCGCGATGGGCTCGTTGTGATCATCACCTTCCACCAAAACGGTAAATAGACCGGTAATGGAACCGCTTGTCGGCGTTCCCGGCCCCGCGCGCTCAAGCAATCGTGGCAATTCTGTGAATACTGTGGGCGGATAACCCTTGGCTGTGGGCGGTTCGCCGATGGCCAGACCGATCTCGCGCTGTGCCATGGCAAAGCGGGTGAGACTGTCCATCATGCAGAGGACGCGGCGCCCTGTGTCGCGAAAATATTCCGAGAGCGACATGGATATATAGGCCGCCTGGCGGCGCATCAGTGCGGCTTCGTCGGAGGTCGCAACGACAACCACGGCGCGGGCGAGGCCTTCCTCACCCAGATATTCCTGGATGAACTCGTGCACTTCGCGGCCACGCTCGCCGATCAGCCCGATAACGGAGACATCGACATCGGTGTTGCGGGCCAGCATCGACATCAGCACCGACTTGCCGACGCCCGAGCCGGCAAAGATGCCCATGCGCTGGCCTTCGCACATGGTTGTAAAGGTATTGAGGCACCGGACCCCTAGATCGACCGGGCTGCCCACGCGGGTGCGGTCATGTGCGGCCAGTGGCGACTGGCGCAGCGGATAGGCCTCGGCGCCAGCGGGCAGGGGCCCCTTGCCGTCGATCGGTTCACCATTGGCGTTAACAACACGGCCAAGCCAGCCGTCGGAAGGATAGACGGCTCCGTCATGGCGCCGGAATATCGCCTTGCATCCCAGGCGCACGCCACTGAGTTCCCCAAAGGGCAGGCAGAGCGCATGCCCGTCGCGAAAGCCGATTATCTCTGCCGCGAGGTTATGCCCGTCGGTTGCCTCAATGATGACCCGGCCGCCGACCCGCAGTTCGCGCACCGGTCCCACGATCTCGATGAGAAGGCCCTGGACGGATTTCACCCGCCCGAAGACCTCCACCTCCTCGATGGCGTCGATGGCAGAGATCAGCGCCTTCATGCGATCATTCCCCGGTCGGCTGATACTCGATCTGCGCGGTGGCGAAGCGGGATCGAATGGTGAAGGAATATGGTTTCCGTGGATGCTCGAATCGTGGTGACCCGACGAATCAGAGCGTAACCGATCGTTAACGCAAAAGCGCTATCAGGAGGAGAATGCGCGAATTCCGTCCTGTGGCCGGAATGTGGCCAAACCTCCCCCAGCACTTGAGATAGAATGAGTCAAGAGAGTCGCTTAGGCGGCCTTCTTAATGTTCTGCATTAAGTTTTTTTCAGGCAATTTCTTGTTAATTTTCAATAAGTTAACATTAATTCACCTTACCGGCGTTTGCGTATTGCGGATCAGAATTAAACTTTGTTAACTAGTTGCGCTTAGGCTTCAGTCATATCCAGTAGGGTTGGAGCGGGACAGGCAATTCGGCCTTGCCTCCCGCGGGTTCCAGCAGGGACGGAATGACAAGGGGAATATAATGCGGGTACTCCTTATTGAGGACGACAGCGCGACAGCGCAGAGCATCGAACTGATGCTGAAGTCCGAAAGTTTCAACGTCTACACCACCGACCTCGGTGAGGAAGGCGTCGATCTCGGCAAGCTCTATGACTACGACATCATCCTTCTGGACCTGAACCTGCCCGACATGAGCGGATATGAAGTGCTGCGCACTCTCCGCGTCGCCAAGGTTCAGACGCCAATCCTCATCCTGTCCGGCCTTGCCGGTATTGAGGACAAGGTCCGTGGTCTCGGCTTTGGTGCCGACGACTACATGACCAAGCCGTTCCACAAGGACGAACTCGTGGCCCGCATCCACGCAATTGTCCGTCGTTCGAAGGGCCATGCCCAGTCGGTGATCTCGACCGGTGACCTTCTGGTCAACCTCGACACCAAGACGGTCGAAGTGCAGGGCTCCCGTGTTCACCTGACTGGTAAGGAATACCAGATGCTGGAGCTGCTCTCGCTCCGCAAGGGTACGACGCTCACCAAGGAAATGTTCCTCAACCACCTCTATGGCGGCATGGACGAGCCGGAGCTGAAGATCATCGACGTCTTCATCTGCAAGCTGCGCAAGAAGCTCAGCGTTGCCACCGGCGGCAAGAATTACATCGAGACCGTCTGGGGCCGCGGCTACGTGCTGCGCGAGCCTGACGAGAACGAAATCTACAACGAGAACGTCGCCTAAGCGGCTTTCGAGATTGTCGAATGCAGGAACCCCGTGCCACCGGCGCGGGGTTTTTGCTTTTCGGGGTGTCGAATGGTGCCATCGTTGATCGTCAATCAGACAGCAACCTATTGACGATGGCGGTCCACCTGCGATGCTCCCCCGGTTACGTCACCATCGACCCCCAGGAGCCAGCTGTGCCGGAGACCGCCGACAAGCGTCGCGAGACCGACCGCGCAATCAACACGGTGTGGCGGCTGGAGCAGGCGAGGGTGATCGCCGGGCTGACGCGCATGGTGCGCGATATTTCCCTCGCCGAAGAACTGGCCCAGGAAGCGCTGGTCGCCGCCCTGCGGTCGTGGCCGGAAACGGGGGTACCGCGCAATCCTGGCGCATGGCTGATGCAGGCCGCCAAGCGCAAGGCAATCGACCTCTTTCGTCACCGCAAGATGGCCGCGGGAAAGCTCGAAGAGGTCGGGCGGATCATGGAGGACGAGGTGCCTGACACCGAGACCTCGCTGCATGATCAGCTCGACGACGATGTCGGCGATGACCTGCTGCGGCTGATCTTTACCTCCTGCCATCCGATCCTGCCGGCAGAAAGTCGGGTTGCGCTGACCTTGCGGCTGATTGGTGGCCTCACCACTGACGAGATCGCGCGGGCATTCCTCGCGCAGGACAGCGCTATCGGCCAGCGAATCGTGCGGGCCAAACGGACAATCGCCGAGGCAGGCGTTCCCTTCGAAGTGCCGCGGGGGAAGGAGCGCGAGGAGCGTGTTGCGTCGGTGCTGGGCGTTCTCTACCTCATTTTTAACGAGGGCTATTCGGCCACCGCTGGCGAAGACTGGATGCGGCCACAGCTCTGCGAAGAAGCCTTGAGGATGGGGCGCACGCTCGCTCAGCTTATGCCGGAGGAGCCGGAGGTGCACGGGCTTCTGGCTCTGATGGAGATCCAGCATTCAAGGGTTGCTGCCCGCACCAATGCCAAGGGTGAGCCGGTGCTGCTTCTCGAGCAGAATCGGGCCTTGTGGGATCAATTGCTGATCCGGCGTGGTCTCGATGGACTCAGTCGCGCGCAGCGGCTTGGCGGCATTGCCGGGCCCTATACGCTCCAGGCCGCTATTGCCGCCTGCCATGCGCGAGAGCGAAAGGCTAACGAAACCGACTGGGGCCAGATCGCTGCGCTTTATAGCCTCCTCAATCAGGTGACGCCGTCGCCGGTGATCGAGCTCAACAGGGCAGTCGCGGTGTCCATGTCCGAGGGGCCCGAAGCCGCGCTACCTCTTGTCGATGCCCTACTCAATTCGGCGGTTCTGGAAAATTACCACCTGCTCTACGGCGTGCGGGGTGACCTGCTGCGCAAGCTTGGCCGGCATGGCGAGGCCAATGAGGAATTCAGACGGGCCGCGGCGCTGACACGTAACGAGCGGGAAAAGGCCTATCTGCTGACGCGTGCGGCGGAGGAGGGCGAGCCATGACCGAGACCCGCTTCGTGGACGATTTCATCAGCCGGGAGCAACGGTTCAGCCTTGGCCGGGATCAGGAAACGGGCTGCTATTATTTTTCCACGCCCGTGAGCAATGCGGTGCGTGCAGCCGAATACGAGGCCTATTTCCGGATCGACGTGGAAGAATATGCGCGTTTTCGCGCAGACCCGGATCAGGCGGCTCAATTCGCAGAGGATTGTCGCATGGGGCGACAGGCCGGTCGTCTGATTGCGCCGCTCTAGGCCGCGAGGTCGAATTGAAACTTGGAGACCAGCAGCCGCTGATCGAAGGGCTTCATCATGTAGTCGTCGGCACCTGCCTTGAGGGCTAGGGCAATCGCGCCGATGTCGTTCTCGACGGTGCAATAGATCACGTGAGGCTTCTCGCCGCCGACATAGGCGCGCAACAGCTTGATGAAATCCAGCCCGCTCATGATCGGCATCTGCCAGTCGACCAGTACGGCGTCAGGCATCTGCTGGCGGCATTTGTCGATGGCTTCCTGGCCATCCTCGGCTTCGTCCACGACATAGTCGAGATCTTCCAGAATGCGGCGTGCGACTTTGCGCACGACGCTGGAATCATCGACGATCAGGCAGCTGCGCATGGCGTATTGCCCCCGGGACAGAGAATTGTTCGTCCCGACTATGCAGTCAAATGCGTTGGCGAATGGTTAGCGAAACCGCTCTATTCGGCGGCTTCGACCTTTGCCTTTGGCGTTGCGGTGAAGAAGAAAACGTCGTTTTCGATGCCGATATTGATTTCCATATCGGTCATGCGTGCGAGCAGGCCCGTATAGAAGGGCTGGATACCCCGCGCATCGACGGCGCCTTCTTCCGGAATACCGGCCAGAAGGCCTGCAGCACCAGCCGGAACCAGGGTCTTCTGGCGCTTTTCCGGATCGGACTTCGAGGTGAATTCGAATTTCTCTTCGCCGGCCGTGCCGGTGATG
>JAAZLP010000183.1 GCA_012799265.1 Phyllobacteriaceae bacterium
ACGCGCCAACCCGACACCGCAAAAAAACAAAAAAGCCCGCGGAGAACCGCGGGCTTTTGATTGGCGTGGCCTGAAAATCAGGCGGCCTTGCGTTCGACCATCATCTTCTTGATCTGGGCGATGGCCTTGGCCGGGTTGAGCCCCTTCGGGCAGACCTGAGCGCAGTTCATGATGGTGTGGCAGCGATAGAGCTTGAACGGGTCTTCGAGATTGTCGAGGCGTTCCTGAGTGGTCTCGTCGCGGCTGTCGATCAGCCAGCGATAGGCCTGCAGCAGGGCGGCGGGGCCGAGATACTTCTCGCCATTCCACCAATAGGACGGGCACGAGGTCGAGCAGCAGGCGCAAAGGATGCACTCGTAAAGACCATCCAGCTTGGCGCGGCTTTCAACGGACTGCGTCCATTCCTTTTCCGGCGTCGGCGACGTGGTTTTGAGCCAGGGCTCGATGGCGCGGTGCTGGGCGTAGAAGTTGGAAAGGTCAGGCACCAGATCCTTGACCACCGGCATATGCGGCAGCGGGTAGATCTTGATCGGACCCGAGCTGTCATCCATGCCCTTGGTGCAGGCCAGGGTGTTGAGCCCGTTGATGTTCATCGAGCACGACCCGCAGATGCCTTCGCGGCAGGAGCGGCGCAGGGTCAGCGTCGGGTCGGTGTTGTTCTTGATGTAGAGAAGCGCGTCCAGGATCATCGGGCCGCAATTGTCGAGATCGACAAAATAGGTGTCGATCCGCGGATTGGCTTCGGTATCCGGGTCATAGCGATAGATGTGGAACTCGCGCAGGCTCGTTGCGCCTTCTGGCTTGGGCCAGGTCTTGCCCTTTTGCGGCTGGTCGGCCTTGCGCAATGTTAGTTCAGCCATCTTGTCCTCATGCTGCGCCTCTCAACCGGCGCATTAGTGTCGTATGGGAGGCGCCCTTAGTAGTTGGGCTTGCACACCTGGTTCGATTTGGCGACGTAGGTATTGTAGGCGTTGAAATCCGCCGCCGCGGGCGAGCCGCCCTTCATCGACGAGATGACCACGCCCATGAAACGTTCATCGATCAGCGTCATCGCCGCGTCGGCCTTGCAGGAGCAAAGCGCAGCATCCTGCGAAATGCCGAAGCAGACCTTGTAGAACTCATCTTTCTGAGCCGCTGTTGGCGGCGCGGCAAAAGCAGCGCTGCCAAAACCGAGAACCAACACTGCTCCTAGAAACACCTGCTTCATCATCAGCTCCTAAAACCCACCACGCGTGAGTTTGACTGCATTCGGGCCAAACATCGTGTTGTAGGTGCCGGCATAGCCACCACGATTGTCAGAGACCAATTGTCCCTGAATGCGTCCGGAAGCATCCGTCAGGGCGATCCCGGAACCCACGGTCATCCAGCCGGCAACATTGGAAAACTCGTTGGAGCAGAAGCCCGTGCGCTGCACTTCCATCGCGCCGCCACTGTTGACGAGCGTGGCAGAGGTCAACGACAGGCTACAGCGACGCGCGAAATCGTCGCCCAGGGTCCAGCTTCCAAGCATCGCCCCCACAGCCATCGTATTGCCTGAACCGATGGAAAAACTGCCGCCGGTGACAACACGCTGACCGGTTGTTGGGTCAATGGCGCTGGTTGTCGTGACCCTGCCACCATTGCCAAGGCTCGACTGCTCGGTCCGGGCGAACGATCCGCCCGGAGCAGTGTTGCTGGCCGCAAAATCGCCGGAGGTCGTCTCGCAGCCGACAAGCACCACGGCGGCGCCCAGAGCCAGCAAAGAACGCTTCAAACCGTGGCCCATAAGCGCCATCCTCAGTACACTCGGGCCTTCGGTGCGATTTTCTTGAGGTCGATACCGCCCTGATCCTGCGGGGTGAGCGGATCGATGATCACCGGACGATAGCTGAGTTCGACCGCACCGGTTTCGATATTGACGCTCGACAGCGTGTGCTTGCGCCAGTTCTCGTCATCACGGTTCGGGAAATCTTCATGGGCATGCGCACCGCGGCTTTCGTGGCGCGCTTCGGCCGAAACCACCGTTGCCATGGCGCAGGCCATGAGGTTTTCCAGTTCCAGCGTTTCGACCAGGTCCGAGTTCCAGATCAGCGAGCGGTCCGTGACCTTCACATCTGGCAGACGCGAATAGATTTCGGTCATCTTCTGGACGCCCTGCTTGAGCGATTCCGAGGTGCGGAACACGGCAGCGTCGGACTGCATCGTGCGCTGCATTTCTTCGCGGAGCTTTGCCGTCGGCTGGCTGCCATTGGCATTGCGCAGGCGATCGAAGCGGGCAAGGATCTTGTCGTCCTGCGCCTTGTTGATGCCCGGCATCGGTGCGTTCTTGTCCAGCACCTTGCCAGCGCGAAGCGCGGCGGCACGACCGAACACCACAAGGTCGGTCAGCGAATTCGAACCGAGACGGTTCGCACCATGCACCGAAGCGCAGGCCGCTTCGCCGACGGCCATCAGGCCCGGCACGACGCGGTTCGGATCTTCCGGCGTCGGGTTGAGCACTTCGCCATGATAGTTCGCCGGGATGCCACCCATATTGTAGTGAACGGTCGGCAGAACCGGGATCGGCTCGCGGGTAAGATCAACACCGGCAAAGATTTTCGCCGATTCCGTGATCCCCGGCAGGCGCTCATGCAGCACCTTCGGATCAAGGTGATCGAGGTGCAGGTAGATGTGGTCCTTGTTGCGACCAACGCCGCGACCATCGCGGATCTCCATGGTCATGCAGCGCGAGACAACGTCACGCGAGGCAAGGTCCTTGGCCGACGGTGCGTAACGCTCCATGAAGCGCTCACCCTCGGAGTTGACGAGATAGCCGCCCTCGCCGC
>JAAZLP010000184.1 GCA_012799265.1 Phyllobacteriaceae bacterium
GAGACGGAGTTCGGTCTTGTCCCCATTCGGCACCAGCTTCACTTCCATGCCCGCTGCCGGAAGACCGATATGCCCGGCCACCTCGACAGGCCAGGTCGTCGTGAAAGCGAAGGGCGCCGTTTCCGTCGAGCCATAGCCGGTGATGATCATCACGCGCTGGCCCGTTTCCGCATGCGCCGCCTCCGCCAGACCATCAAAGACGTGCTGGGAAAGCCCGGCCCCGGCATATTGCAGGAGCTTGAGCCGGGCGAAGAGATTGCGCCGCGCCTCGGGATGCGCGTCAAACGAGGCCACGAGGAATTCGTATGCCTTGGGCACATTGGTGAAAAAGGTCGGCTGCACCATGGCCAGATTTTCGAGCGTACGCCCAAACCGCGCCGGGGTCGGCTGACCATCGTCGATGTAAAAGCTGCCGCCATTGTAGATGGCGATGCCGGTATTGTGGCTGCCGCCAGCGACGTGGTTCCACGGCATCCAGTCCAGCAGAACCGGCGGCTCGTCGCGAAAGAAGGCCAGCGCCGTGCGGATCATTTCCTGATTGCACGCCATCATCCTGTTGGTGGTGATGACACCCTTGGGCAGGCCGGTGGAGCCGGAGGTGAACAGCACCTTGGCGACCGTGTCAGCGGTGATCGCGTCATGCGCTTCGGCCACCGCAGGGGTTACTGGCGTGGCCAGCAGATCGTCGAAAAGGGTGGAGGTCCGATCACTGAGCGGGTTGGTCCGAACGATCAGCGGAATATCCGTCTCAAAGGCGGCATTGATCGCCGACGCGAATTTCTCGCCATCGCTGGCATAGATCATGCCCGGGGTCAGCAGCCCCGCGATATGCTTGAGCTTGCCGAAATCGGTCGAGACCAGCGAATAGGCGGGCGAAATCGGCGCATAGGGAATGCCCACCCAGATTGCCGCCATGCCGAGAAGGAAATGCTCGACCTCATTGCCGGAAATGATCACCAGCGGGCGCTCCGGCGAGAGGCCGGCATTGAGCAATGCCTGCGCCAGAGGCGGAATGCGGGCAAGCACCTGCGCAAAGGTCAGTTCACGCCAGCCCGTCCCCTCGCGGTCGGCGATCAACACCTGGTCCGGCGTCTTCTGCGCCCAGCTTTCCAGCGCGTCCACGATCGAACGCGGATAGGCGCCAAGCGCCTCGACCGAGCGGATGATGGTGGTGCCGTCGGCGCGCTTTTCGGCAGACGCAGCCATATTGCCCAGCCGGACGGGCCGGATGGGCGCTAGCATGGAATCCATGAGTTCCTCCCTCACGAGAATAGTTATCCCTCATAACTATTCTAAGCGCAAGACCTCATAGACCAATCGCCGTCGCCTTGGCGCTTCAGCTACCCCCGAAAGCCGATATCGATGACGGCATGCCCCTCAGTGAGCCGCGAGACGCAGGCGCACATACGATGGTTCTCTGCCTTCTCCTCGGCACTGAAAAAGACATCGCGATGATCGATCTCGCCGTCCTTTTCCAGCACCTTTACGGCGCAGAGGCCGCACTCGCCGCGCTGGCAATCGTAAATCATGTCCACCCCGGCCCCGAGCAGCGCATCGAGCAGCGTCTGGTCAGATCTCACCGGCACCGTGATGTCCCGATTGAGAATGTCGACACTGAAGGACTTTTCGGCAAAAAGCCCACTATCGCCAAAGACCTCGTAGCGCAGTCGACTGACCGGTCGCCCCGCCTCGACCCAGGCGGATTTTGCCGCCTCAAGCATGCCGATGGGCCCGCAGAGATAACATTCGGCATCGTCCGGAAGTCGCGCAAACTCCGCGGCTAGATCGATATGCTCGCCCGCCGAATTGTGCCGCA
>JAAZLP010000185.1 GCA_012799265.1 Phyllobacteriaceae bacterium
GCGGGGTACGTCGCCGGGCGCATGGGCATCACCCAGGCCACCACGACGGCGCTGCTGCAGCGGCTGGAAACTGCAGGGATGATCCAGCGTCGGCGTGGCGACAAGGACCGTCGCCAGGTGCTGCTATCGTTGACAGAGGCCGGACGGAAGGTGCTCGACGTCGCTCCGGACGGCGTTCATGCGCAGTTTCTCTCGCAATTCTCCGCGCTCAAGGATTGGGAGCAGCAGATGCTGGTTGCCGCGCTCGAGCGGGTTGCGGACATGCTTGACCACAGCACGGAGGACGCTGCCGCCGTTTTCGACCATGTAGTGGAACTGTCGAGTGAAGAGAGATGACAAGCAGTAGTGGACGCGCAGGCTGCGTGGTGACAACCGTTGCCTGCCGTCACTCACTGCGCACCCTCGTTCATCGTCCCGATAATGTCAAAGCAGTCTTTGGACGATCGGTGGCCTGAAGCCTAACTAGACAGCATTCAAGCCCCGCCATGTGTCGCTGCCTATAGTTCCGCTGTTCAGACTAGATTGGGCTTGCCAGATGCTCCCGTTGGCTCCGCTAGCTAGGGGCTACCAGCATGGGCCCCTCGCCTGCCTTTCGGAATCGGCGACCGACACATACTGAGGTCGCAGCATTCACGGCGGGCCGCTTCGAACGAAACTGAACGTCAAGAGCCGTACCGAGGACCCAGAGCCTCAGGATCCTGTAGAAGCGTCATTGGAGGCTTCTGGCTCATGTTCCGGTGCAGCCTGCAACAGTTGCGAGGCGGGAGAGTGGGTCAGTTGGAGGTAACGTTCGAACTGCGCCAGGACATCCGCGATGAGCTGCTCCCGAGTGAGGCCCATCACGTCATAACCACTACCGCCGCTCGAAAAGTAGGTGCGCGCTTCGAACCGTCGTTCTGGTTCCCCTGCTGCCAGAGCGAAGTTGGCAACAGGGATTGACGTCACCGCGATGCCATAGACGAAGTCGCGTACGCCTTCGGCAGGTGAACGCAGGGCTAAATTGGCGTCATCGGCGGCTTCTACGCTTGCCGGTCGCCCACGGTTCGTCAACTCCCGAGCCACCTGCTCTAGAGCAGGCTCAGCATCAACAGCCAGGAAACGTTCAACTTCGCGCCGGTCGGGTGCATTCAGCATCAAAGCCAGGCGACGCTGCCAAGTGAGCCCAGCGGCAGGGTGCGCAGCGGCAGTTGTTCCAGCAGGAGAAGACCCTTGGGAATATTGCTGTGCCAGGTCTGCTCGCATTCCCAGATAGAGCGACCAGACTAGCCCCAACATAACGAAAGTGAAGGGCAGAGCACTCGCAATGGTCGCCGACTGAAGGGCGCCGAGGCCACCAGCCAAGAGAAGCGCAGCAGCGACGACGCCTTCCATCACGCACCAGAACACACGCTGACCCGTTGTGGTCTCCGTCTCCCCGCCTGCCGCGATGGAATCGACCACCAGCGAACCGGAATCTGATGAGGTGATGAAAAATATCGCGACGAGAAGAATGGCGAGCGTTGATGTGATGCCCGGGAACGGCAGGTACTGGAAAAACTGAAAGAGGCCCGTCGCCACGTCGGCGGCAACGGCCTGTCCCACCTCTCCGGCCGCAATTCCGGTATCGATGAACATGGCCGTGTTGCCAAACACTGTCATCCAGATGAACGTGAAGCCTGCGGGGATGAAGAGAACGGCGGTGACGAACTCCCGAACGGTGCGGCCACGCGAGATGCGGGCAATGAACATGCCCACGAAGGGTGACCAGGAAATCCACCACGCCCAGTAGAAAAGCGTCCAGGCGTCGATCCAGGGTGTCGGTTGATAGGCATAGATGTTGAAGGTGCGTAGCACCAGCGTGTCGAGATAAAGCCCCAGGTTCTGGACGAGATCGCGAAAAAGTTGTGCCGTCGGCCCGACGATCAGCACGAACAGCATGAGTAGGATCGCCACAACGAGGTTGGTCTCGGAAAGGATTCGAACACCGCGATCAAGACCTGTAGCTACCGATACAGTTGCCATAGCGGTGACGATGGCGATCAGGGGCAACTGGATAACAGGACCGACGGGAACTCCCAGGAGATACGACAGCCCGGCGTTGATCTGCGAGACCCCTACGCCAAGGGAGGTCGCAATGCCGAACATGGTCCCGACGATAGCAAAAATGTCGACGGCGTGTCCGATGGGGCCGTTGATCCGCTCTTTGAGCAGAGGATAGAGGCCAGAGCGGATGGTAAGCGGCAGGTTGTAGCGGTATCCGAAATAGGCGAGCGATAATCCGACCACCGCATATATTGCCCAGGCGTGGATGCCCCAGTGGAAGAAGGTAACTGTCATCGCCTCGCGCATGGCGGCAACCGATCGCGGCTCAGCGGTCGGTGGCACCATAAAGTGTGTCATGGGTTCCCCGACAGCGTAGAACATCAATCCAATGCCCATGCCCGCGGCAAATAGCATGGCAATCCAGGAGGTGAACTTGAAATCGGGCGTCGCATCGTCCGGGCCGAGCTTCAGACGCCCATATCGCCCAAAACACAGGAGAAGGACCGTAACCAGGAAGATCCCAACAGCGAGAAGGTAGAACCAGCCGAACCATTGCAGGATGCTGGACTGAATGGCGCCGAAGATGTCACCGGCCTGATTGGGCAGCAGGACGCCAATCGCCACGAACGCACCAATGATCAAGAGTGCTCCGAAGAAGACCGGCTTGTTAATGATAAACGGCTTGAGCATGTGGCCTTCGCATTTGTTCGGGGCGCCTGGGGGAAAGCCTACAAAGTCGCGTGTGGTTCCCTGTCAGGAACAATCAATCATTCTATCCCCAGATGAGCAAGGCGAAGGGCAACAAGAAGAACACAATCCAGGCGCTGATGAAAATCTTCGGGGCTCGGCTAGAAAACACGCTGCCAGCGTGCTGGCGCAGTTCCATTCGTTTACGGCTTTGCTCATCGGTCGCGAGAGTAAAGCGCAGAAGCTCAGGTTGTCTGTCGATCAACTGGTTTTCGCGGCCGCGCCAATGGCTGATCGCTTCTTGCGCCGCAGCAATCCCCGGCCGGGCCTCCAGCACCAGGACGATGCCTAGCACCGCAAAAAACGGCGGCAGAGTTATCGTGAACAGGCCGTTCCAATTGTCGTATCCAGCACTGAGCGATGAGCCATAGGCGATCACCAGGAACGACTGGGACGAGATGAGGGCGTTAAGGCGACTGTTGAGCAGGCTGATCTCAGCCCGTATCTCGCCGCGGACATGGTCAAGTTCGCCGGTCGGTTCAAGCTGCGTCATTGCTTGCCTTGCCGAATGGCAGCGCTGATCGTGCCGTCACTTTCAAGCACCAGGTATTGGACACTTTCGATGTCGCGTGCTCCGGCGGATCGCACTGCACTTAGTGCTTCTTCTCGCGTAACACGCTCTCGTTTCATGGCCTCATCACAGAACGAGCCATCATGCGCCAAGAGCGTGGGCTCTGATCGAACGGCTTTGGCGAACCTTGGAGAGCGCACAGAGACGAAGGTGACGAGAAACTGCATGAGTATAAGCAGGCCCAACGCCACGGCCCCCTCTGCCAGAGCGATCGACTCCTGCAGCAGGATAGCTGACAGGGTGGAACCGAGCGCCACGGTGACGACCAGATCGAAGGCGTTGAGCTTGGCCAGTGTGCGCTTACCCGATATCCGCAAGAACAGGACCAGAGTGACGTAAGCAAGAATGCCCACAAGGATTGTGCGGAAGATTCCCGACCAATTCTGAAACAGCATGCTCTGCCAATCCATGGTTATTCTCCCGGTGTCGATCAGTCCTCGAAGGCAACCGCTTCTGGTCGCAGCGGCGGCAGGTCGCGTGCGGTGGCGGGTCCCGAGTTTCGCTCGAGCTCGGCAATTAACCGCTTCACCTGCGCGATCTCGCGGACCTGCGCTTCGATGATGCCGTCGGCAAGCTCCCGCACCTGCGGATCGCGGATGTGGGCCTGTGTGCTGGTCAGGACAGCAATCGAGTGATGCGGGATCATTGCCCGCATGTAGGCCACGTCGCCTACCGTTTCCTGGCTTCGCACCAGCCATAGCGATGTGGCAAACACGACAGCAGCGACAACAAGTATGAAAATGTTCGCTGCCGTATTTTTGTACATCCCCCACATGAACAGCAGCATGATGAATGCCATCGTGGTACCCATCAGCAATGCCATCCACATCCGGGTTTGGCTGAACATCACGTGCTCAAAGGCGTAGGTGTTCAGGTACATCAAGCCGAACATGATGAAGGTAGAAGTCGCGACCATCGTGCCGAAGCGAACGTAACTCATGGTGATCTCCCTGCCGCTGACCAACGATCGCTGGCGAGGAAGGTTCAGATTTTCGACCTATTGGACCGATTGCGTCACTTGACCGATGCTGCCTCGAACGATTCAGGCGGGGACAGGTTTCCCCTCGGTCCGTTAGACGACGAGCGGCTGCTTTGGGCTTTGAATGAACTTATCTTGGTTGACCGCTTTGGTGAAGGGTTTGGGATGCCGCTTGGCGTCGCAAAGCCACCCATGCAGGAACCCGCGGTCCGCATGCGCTGCGCTATGGGGTTTTCCGATTTGGTGTGGTCGGGTGGGTGCCAAGAGCGGAGGCATATGGCGTTGCCAGCCCGGCAAGTAGACGGCCTCCGGGCTGTACTCGAGCGTCGGCAGCGGCGGTGTTGACGAGCTCGGCGTGGGTTACGCTGGTCGCTGCGGCGCTGGGCGCGAACCGTCCCGTCGGCCGGTGACGTAGTGCGGCCGTATGAACGAGCGGGTCATGCCGGGTCATGGATGGTCTCCCGGTTTGGCTGTCGCGCTGCGGGCGGCGCGCGGGGCCTGCAGCCTCGGGCAAAGGTCTCGATAATGACCATGGTGCCGCCACAGCACGGGCATGGTGGCCGCGGATCGGCGGTCTCCTGAGTTCCCCCGGCGTCGTCCGGCGCCGGCGCGACCTCGAGCAGACTGCGTACTTGGGCAAGGCAGTCCTTGCGGGCGGAACCGGCGAGCAGACCATAGTGCCGGATGCGGTGGAAGCCGCGCGGCAGGACGTGGACCAGGAAGCGGCGGATGAACTCGTCCGCAGCCAGGGTCATGACGCGCTGCCTTTCGGCGCCGGAGCAGCGATAGTCCTTGTAACGGAAGGTGACCTCATTGCCGTCAAAAGCGATGAGGCGGCTGTTCGAGATCGCGAC
>JAAZLP010000003.1 GCA_012799265.1 Phyllobacteriaceae bacterium
AACTTCCTCAATCCCTATTTTGTCGCCGCTGCCAATGCTGAACTGGCCGAACGAGCCGCAGCAGAGATGCGCGCCGCGCTCCTTTAGAGACAAGAAGTGATCGGCCTCCAAATCAAGGAGCAACAGCAAGTTAACTTACGCAAGCAAGCAAAGCTTAACTGAGCAGCATATTTATACGCTCAAGGTTAGTTGTCGGGTCACATTCATCCCTATATATGACCGCCATATATCGGCCCGTCATATATGCCGCTGAGGGGTGGCCCCATGAACGTCAGAACGCTCTGTCTGTCGATCCTCTATGACGGCGAAGCCAGTGGCTACGATATCCGGCGAATGTGTACCGAGGGCAATTTCGCCTATTTCGTTGAAGCCAGCTATGGCTCGATTTATCCCGCTTTGGCCAGACTGGAGACTGATGGTCTCGTCACTAGCCGCACTGAGCAGCAGGACGGCAAGCCGGCGCGCAAGGTCTATACAATTACCGAGGCAGGACGGAGCGCTTTCGCCGAGGAACTGAGCGCGCCGCTGGGCCCCGACATGTTCCGTTCGCCTTTCCTGCTCTTTGCCCGCTTTGCCCACATTCTGCCGCGCGATCTGGTCGAGGCGCGATGCGCGGAATTCCTCAAGCAAACCATTGCTGGGCGAGAACAACTCGACAAAGCGCCGAAGGAGCACAATTGCTCCGAGGCAGATTTGTGGGTCGTCAATTACGGTCGTGCAGTTCTGGAGGTTGCGGAGAAACATCTCCGCGCCCATATGCACGAATTAATCACGATGGCGCGAGCCGAGCCCCAAAAAGACGCGGCGGAATAAGGGACGATATTTCTTCATGCGTGCAGTATTTTCTTATGGGCTGGCCTTCCTGATCCTGCTTGTGGCCGGCGGCTGGTTCCTCACCGGCACCCTGGTTCAGGGCGGTCAGGGACCAGGCAACGGCGAACGTCCGCTGATCTCGGTCATTGAGGGCAAGGAACACGGTCCAATTGCCAGCGCGTTGGGCGATGCAGGACTTCTGGCCGAGCACCATGAGCCCGAGATCGACCCTTCCCTGACCATTGCCCAGCGCAATGAAAAGGAGACCGGGGCCAACGCGCCGCTGCAGAGCGTACGCACGCAACAGTTTACCGTACAGGCCATGCCCATCCAGGTGCCGCTGCGCGGCCGCACGCAGGCCAAGGCAACCGTTTCAGCCGTCGCAGAGACCGCCGGGACGGTAGATGTCGTACATGTTACCAAGGGGCAACGGGTCGAAGCAGGCGACCTGCTGTGTACCCTGGACCAGGGAACACGCGCCGCTGCCGTCGCTCAGGCTGAGGCCGGCCTCCAGCAGGCGAATGCCGCGCTCGCGCAGGCCCAGTTGAGCTTTGACACCAATGCCGATCTGCGCGGGCGAGGCCTCGCCCCCGTCAATTCACAGCAAGCGGCAGAAGTAGGCCTGGCCCAGGCAAAAGCAGGCGTCACCCAGGCTCAGGCTGGCCTCGATAATGCCAAGGCGGAACTGGCTCGCACCGAGATTGTCGCCAAGGTGAGCGGTCTCGTTCAGGATCCTGTGGCCCCTGCCGGCTCGATGCTTAATCCGGGACAGCCCTGCGCTACCATCGTCCAGCTCAATCCTATGGTATTCGCCGGCATGATCCCGGAAGCCCATATTGGGCTGGCCCGCACCGGCCTGAACGCTTCGATCAAGACGGTGACCGGTCAGACTGTCGAAGGCAAGGTCAGCTACATTTCCTCAGTGGCCGATGGTGCAACCCGAGCCTTCCCCGCCGAAATCGAATTTTCCAACGAAGATTTCGACATCCGTGATGGTGTCACTGCCACCGCCACGGTTGATATCGGCACCGCCCCCGGCCACTTGCTGCCACAATCCGTCCTGACGCTGGATGATGAAGGCGTGCTGGGTGTGCGCACCGTCGAGAACGGCGTCGTCTCATTCCATGCCATTACCATCGTGAGCGATACGCGAGACGGCGTGTGGGTCACGGGTCTGCCTGCCATCGCCGACGTCATCATCGTCGGCCAGGAAAACGTCACTGCCGGACAGGAAGTTCAAGCCAGCCCGGCCACTCCGACCGCTGAAGCTGTAGCCAGCTAGGAACCGCACCGATGCTCGATTTTATCGAACGAATCCTCAGGATGCCGCGTGTCGTCCTGACGATCATGCTGATCGTGCTGGGCGCTGGCGCGGCGGCCTATACCTCGATGCCCAAGGAGAGCTTTCCGGCCATCGACGTACCCTATCTCTACGTCTCGATCAGCCAGACGGGTGTTTCACCCCGCGACGCAGAAAATCTCCTGGCCAAGCCGGCGGAAGAGGAACTTGCCAACCTGCCGGGACTGCAGAATATCAGTTCGACCTCCACCACCGGGCATGCATCGGTCTTCCTCGAGTTTGACATCAACACGGACAAGGACAAGGCGCTGCAGGACACGCGCGCCCGCATGGATGCCGTCAAGTCCAAGCTGCCCGACGACGCCACCGATCCGACAGTCAACGAAATCGACCTGATCGGCATGCCGATCATTTCCGTTGCGGTCTATGGCTCGGCGCCAGAGAAAGAGCTGGTTCGTCGCGCCGAGCAGCTTCAGGACGCTCTTGAAGGCATTGCCGAAGTTCGTGAGGCAACCCTCTCCGGGGCCCGCAAGGAGCAGCTGGAAGTCCGTGTCGACCTGTTGCGGCTCGAAGCCTACGGCCTGACGGCGAACCAGCTGTTCGATGCGCTGGCGCGCAACAACATGGTGGTGCCGGGCGGGACGCTTAACACCGGACAGGGCTCCTTCAATATTGAGGTGCCCGGCCTCATCACCACCGCCGATGATGTCTACAACCTGCCGCTGAAAACCGACGGCAACACGATTGTGACCTTTGGCGACGTGGCCACAATCACCCGATCCCTTGCTGACGCCACCGAGTACACGCAGGTCAATGGCTCCCCTGCCCTGATCGTTGGCGTCTCAAAGAAGCTCGGCACCAACATTATCGACGTGTCGGACAAGGTCCGGGCCACGACTGAGGAAGTGGCCAAGGAATGGCCCAATGGGGTTTCCTACTCCTTCTTCCTCGACCAGGCCGAAACCACGACCAGCCTCTTCCGCTCGCTCGAAGCGGCCGTGCTGACCGCCGTAGCCCTGGTGCTGATCACCTGTATCGCGACGCTGGGCCTGCGCCCTGCCCTCATGATCGGCCTCTCCATCCCGCTGTCCTTCATGATGGCGTTCCTGGTTGCCCAGTCGCTGGGCATGACCATCAATATGATGGTCATGTTCGGGCTCGTCATCGCGGTGGGGGTGCTGGTGGACGACCCTGTGGTGGTCGTCGAGTATGCCGAGCGAAAGCTTATGGAGGGCGTCCCCAAGAAGGAAGCCTTCATCCTGGCCATGCGGAAGATGTTTGTGCCGGTTGTGGGCGCGACTGCAACGACGCTGGGCGCCTTTATTCCGCTCCTGTTCTGGCCGGGCATTATCGGCAAGTTCATGAGCTATCTGCCGACCATCGTGATCATCGTCATGGTGGCTTCCTTCATTTCTGCGCTGATCTTCATGCCGGTCATCGGCTCTATCATCGCCTCGACCCATGTCGACGAGAAGGAGAAGGAAAAGGCCGATATCGTCATGTATCCCGACAAGTTCGACTCCAAGAAGGTCGGCGGGATCACTGGCGTCTATGTCCGCGTAATGGAGAAACTGCTGCATTGGCCGCTGCCCACGCTGGCAGTCGGCTTTGGCATTATCGGCACTATCTTCGTTGCTTATGCAATGAACCCAACGGGTACGGAAGCTTTCCCGGCTTCGGAGCCTGAATTCGCGACTGTGGCCGTCGTCGGCAGGGGCAATTATTCGCCCGAAGAAATCCGTGACATGCTCATGGAGATCGAGAGCGAACTCATCCAGGTCCGCGGTGTCCAGGACGTCATCATGCAGTTCGGCTCCACGGGTGCCTTCAGCACGACGCCTCCGGACACGATCGGCAACTTCCAGCTTCAGCTCACCAACTGGAACCATCGCGTACCTGCTGAAGAGATCTTCGCCGAGATCCGCCAGCGCGTCAGCGGCTTTGCCGGTCTCGATATCCAGCTTCTGGCCGCCGAAAACGGACCACCGGCCGGCAAGGACATCAACCTGCGCGTTGAAAGCCCGGTCTATGACGACTTGGTGCCGACCGTCACCGCAATCCGCAACCACCTTGCCTCATGGCCCGAGATCGTCGACCTCGAAGACGGGCGCCCCTCCCCCGGCATCGACTGGCAGATTACCGTCGACCGCGTCGAAGCCGGCAAATATGGGATCGGCGTGCGTGAACTGGCGCCCTATGTACAGCTCATCACCTCAGGCGTGAAACTCGGCACCTATCGCGACAGCGCAACTGGCGATGAACTCGACATCCGCGTCCGCCTCCCGAAGGAAGAGCGCACCTTTGATGCCCTCGACTCGATGAGGATCGCAACGGCGCAGGGCCTTGTCCCCGTCTCGAACTTTATCGAGCGTACGGCAGTGCCGAAAGTCGCGAGCATTCAGCGTCGCAATCAGGTCTATACGATGGCGGTTGCGGCCAGCCTGACGAACCTTCCCGAGGGCGTCTACCCCGCCAACAAGGTGGCAGAACTACAATCGTGGATTGACCAGCAGGACTTCCCGCCCGGCGTTCAGGTCTCCTTTGGTGGCGCTGAGGAGCAGATGGGCGATGCCAACGCCTTTATCGGGCAGGCCTTCATGATGGCCATGGCAATCATCTTCTTCGTTCTGCTGCTCGAATATAATAGCTTCTACCAGGTGATGGTGACGCTCTCGACGGTGATCATGTCGGTGGCCGGCGTGCTGCTGGGCATGCTGATAACAGGCATGACCTTCTCCGCGATCATGACGGGCCTGGGGGTGGTCGCGCTTGCGGGCATTGTAGTGAAGAACGGCATCGTGCTCATCGATACCTACAATGACTATCACCGGCATCAGAACGTCGAAGCTGTCAAAGCCATGCTGCTAACGGTGAGCCAGCGCGTGCGGCCGGTGCTGCTCACTGCTTTCCTGACGGCGCTGGGCGTCATCCCGATGTGGGCGAATGTCGAATTCGACTTCATCCGCCGCGAAATCGTTGTTGGTGGCCTTGCCGGATCCTGGTTCGTCCACCTTTCGGCGGCTCTTGTGTCGGGCCTGTTCTTTTCGACCCTTCTGACCCTGATCATGGTGCCCGTGATGGTTACCGCGCCAACCGTGATGTGGGGCCAGATCCAGTGGCTCGGCTCGCTGTTGGCACGATTGAGAGGTTGGATTGCCAGCCCCTTCCGTCGCCCCCAGACGGTCGCCGCGCCAGCCGGTTTTGACGGGATGGCGTTGGAAGTTCCGGAGACTGCCGATGGCGCTCGGCGCTATATCGTCTCCAAGGATGCGGGTCTCGTCGAAAAAGAAGCTAATGGCGTGACTGTCGTCAGCCGGCGGGACGCGGCGGAATAGGCATCTGCTTTTCCAACAATGAAAGGCCCGCAGCGATGCGGGCCTTTCTGCTAGTCTGGTGGCAATGTGTTGTCATTGGCCGGGTTGTCTGCCATTCGCGCGATCCGCTTATGGAGCGCGGCCAGGAACTCGCTCTGATAGGTCTTCAACACTCGGTCGAAATCGGACGGTCGCAGCTTGTAACCAAGCTCGCCCAGCCGGGCCATCAACTGGTCAGGATGTGGCTCGAACACCAACTGTTCCGGCTCCTGCGA
>JAAZLP010000186.1 GCA_012799265.1 Phyllobacteriaceae bacterium
ATCTTTGACCCCAAGCTGGAGGACGCGGTCGTTCAGGGGACGCCTGATGAGGGCGAGCCGGGCACCGTAGCCCAGGTGCTGATGAAAGGTTACCGTATGGGCGATAACGTGCTGCGCCACGCGATGGTGAAGGTCATCGTCGGCTAAGCACCGTAAATAAAGCAAACAACGAATTTATAGATAGAAAGAGGATTTCAGCATGAGCAAAATTATCGGCATTGACCTTGGTACCACCAACAGCTGCGTCGCGGTGATGGAGGGCGGCGAACCCGTCGTGATCCCCAACCCCGAAGGCGCGCGCACAACTCACTCCGTTGTCGCCTTCTCCAAGGACGGCGAGCGTCTGGTGGGCCAGATCGCCAAGCGCCAGGCTATCACCAACCCGGAGCGGACCATTTCGTCCATCAAGCGCAAGATGGGCACCGACCACAAAGAAACGATTGACGGCAAAGCCCATACGCCTCAGGATATTTCCGCGATGATCCTGCAGAAATTAAAGCAGGACGCCGAAGCCTACCTGGGCGAGACGGTCAATCAGGCTGTCATTACCGTGCCCGCCTATTTCTCCGACTCCCAGCGCCAGGCCACCAAGGACGCCGGCCGCATCGCGGGCCTGGAAGTGCTGCGCATCATCAACGAGCCCACCGCGGCTTCCCTGGCCTATGGCCTGGACAAGGACGAGCCCCACAAGATTCTGGTTTATGACCTGGGCGGCGGCACCTTTGACGTCTCCATCCTGGAAATCGGCGATGGCGTGTTTGAAGTGCTGGCCACCAACGGCGACACCAAGCTGGGCGGCGACGACTTTGATGACCGCGTGGTGGACTACATCGCCGAAGTCTTCAAGAAAGAAAACGGCATTGACCTGAAGAAGGACCGCATGGCCTGGCAGCGCCTGAAGGAAGCCGCCGAGAAAGCCAAGATTGACCTGTCCGGCGTCATGGCCGCCAACATCAACCTGCCCTTCATCACCGCCGACGCCAACGGCCCCAAGCACCTGGACATGACGCTGACCCGCGCCAAGTTCAATGAGCTGACCGCCGACCTCGTCGACCGCACCATGACCCCCGTGCGCAAAGCGCTGGCCGACGCTGGCCTGAAGGCTTCCGACCTCAAGAAAGTGCTGATGGTCGGCGGCTCCACCCGTATCCCCGCCGTCTACGACGCCGTCAAGAAAGAGCTGGGCTGCGAGCCGTTCAAGGGCATCAACCCCGACGAATGCGTCGCCGTCGGCGCGGCCATCCAGGGCGGCGTGCTGCAGGGCGACGTCAAGGGGCTGCTGCTGCTCGACGTCACCCCGCTGAGCCTGGGCATCGAGACGCTGGGCGGCGTCTGCACCAAGATCATCGACCGCAACACCACCATCCCCACCAAAAAGAGCCAGATCTTCTCGACCGCGGCCGACAACCAGCCCAGCGTCGAGGTCAACGTCCTGCAGGGCGAGCGTGAGTTTGCCCGCGACAACAAGAGCCTGGGCACCTTCCACCTCGACGGCATCGCCCCGGCCCCGCGCGGCGTGCCGCAGATCGAAGTCACCTTCGACATCGACGCCAACGGCATCGTCAACGTCTCGGCCAAGGACAAGGGCACCGGCAAGGAACAGCAGATCCGCATCCAGGCCTCCGGTGGTCTCTCCGACGCCGACATCGAAAAGATGGTCAAGGACGCTGAAGCCAATGCTGAAGCCGACAAGCGCAAGCGCGAGGCTGTCGAAGCCAAGAATCAGGGCGAGTCGCTGATCCATTCGACCGAAAAGTCCCTCAAGGACTATGGCGACAAGGTCTCGGCTGAAGACAAGACCGCAATCGAAACCGCGATCTCCGACCTCAAGGCCGTGATCGATGGCGACGACGCAGAAGCGATCAAGGAAAAGACCGCAGCTCTGGCTGAGGCTTCGATGAAACTGGGCGAAGCCATGTACAAGGCCAGCCAGGCCGAAGCTGAAGCCAAGGCCAATGGCACCGCCGACGACAATGACGACGACGTGGTCGACGCCGACTTCGAAGAGGTCAAGGACGGCGACGACGACAAGAAGTCGGCCTAAGCCTGACGGCGCCAAAATTGAAAGCCCCGGTGTCTCCACCGGGGCTTTTTTGTTGGAGACGGCACGGGGGCGGGTTCATGTGGCCCGTGCCATTCGAGCCTAGTTCTCGTGACCTTCTCGCCTAGAATCCTTGCACAGGAAGGATTTTGCATGAGGCACAGCTCGAAGTTTCACGTGAATCCTTATTTCAGCAGGATGTCACGGATCGAATATTGGGTGGCCTTGGGGTCGTAATCGAGGATGCGGATGCGGTCTTCCAGCACGACGCTTGCGTCGATAGTGGCAAATTCGGCATCCAGTGGATCGTCGCTATCCTTGAATCCCTGCAACCCGTTTCCTGCGATGCGATAAGGTCTGCCATCCTCATCGGCTACCAAGACCATTGGCTCGTCGTGTGAAACGAGAACATGCCGGCCGTCACTCAAATTTCCCACGAAGCGGTAACGCGTGTCGGGCAGGGCGCCCAAGACTGTTGCCGTCATTGTTTCAAGATCGAGCTCGAAGCGGTGCCAGCCGGACAGGGGTTCGACGTATGAGTAGAGATCCAGGTAAGCCTTTCCATCACCGGCATGAATGAGACGCGTTTCCGCATCCTGTACTCCGGGGAGAGGAGAATGCACCTTATGCGTCCAACCGTTATTGGTTCGGCTGAACTCGAAAAGCAGCACCCCATTGCTGCTGTTCCAGAGGTCGGCTGACGCGAGAATGAACCGCTCAGACCCGATGGGCAGTGCAGCCATAATGTCGAAAAAGAGCGTTTCGTCTCTCTCGAGCGGTACCCGCAAATCTTCGATGACGGTCTTCTGCTTTCCCTCGCCCAAGCCATAGCGCGCCGTAAGGCGGATGCCCTCGTCGTCTTCCAGACTGCCTACTTCGATCAGCCGCAGCTCGCCCCCTGCCGTGAAATTTGCAAAGCGCCGCACGAGAACATCGCCATCCATGTAAGGGGTGGAAAAATCGGAATAGACCATGTCAACAAAATCGACTGCCCGGGCAAGGGCGACGCCCGGGATAAGGCGATCGCGCCAATGGGGTTCAAGATAGGTCTGATAGAGTTCCGCCAGAGGCGGCAGATCCTCGTTCAGCAACGCCTGCCAACGCACGAAGAAGGCAGAAGCATAAGGCGCCATGGTTTCGGCGGTTGGCTGATCCACCGCCAGGATGGCGCAGTCGTTTTCCAGTGCTTCGAATCTCACATCGTCATACCGCTCGCGCTTGCCAATATGCGCATTGATGGCCTCGGCAAGTGCAGCATAGCGCTGACGCCAACGGGCAAAATCCTCGTCCTCGGCCGCGAACTCTTCCAGCAGCCCCGCCGCCAGACGGTCAGCCGAATATTCGCGGCAATTAATAGCGTGGTCATGTCGACTGAGATGATTCGGATCGAAGCGATAGGTGAGCGCATGGCCATATTCATGGGCGGCGAGCACAAACTGGTTGAAACGGGCCATATCGCGCGCCTCGGTCTCATCGACAAAGAAGGCATTCCAGTCCCAGCGTGATCCGGTGAGCGCAGCGCTCCAATTATCCCAATAGGACGCGATCTCATCGTCGAGGGGGAGGGCAGAGATGGTGATGGTTTCATTATCGGGACTGTACCAGTTGACGATCTGGTCAAAGGCCTGCTCTTCCCAGACGAGCGTGTCATTGACGGAAATTCCCGCCCGCTCATAGGCCTGCTCAATGATGAAGACCATGCTCCAGGTATCGGCATAGGAAAGCTGCTGGACGAGATAGGTAGCAGAGGCGCCCGGAGGTGACGCCTGGGGAGCCGGCTCTGCTCCACCACCCATGAACATGCTGAGCAAAGTTAGCCAGAAGCCCTCAGACAGCTCTTCCATCGCAGCCTCCCAACCGGTGTGACAACGATAGGAGCGACAAGATGGTCAGCCAGCCCCGATATGCGGGGTAGGTTTGGTTGAAAGGTCAGAAAAGGCTTGCTAAGAGCGTCTGTCCCGAGGGTGGCGCGCTGTCGCGCCTCTTGCACTTGCGGGGCAGCGTCGCCATCTAGGCGGCAGGTTTATGCGCTCCCTGTCCAGCGCTTGTCTTTTTCTCACCGAATACGCTTGGGTTCGCAAACCCAGGCAAGGAGACGGTTTCTTGGCCAAACGCGATTTCTACGAGGTGCTCGGTTGCCAGAAGGGGGCCGATGACGCAGCCCTCAAGAGTGCCTATCGCAAACTCGCCATGCAGTTTCACCCCGACCGCAATCCGGGCAATGCGGAAGCTGAAAGCAAATTCAAGGAAATCAACGAAGCCTACGACACCCTGAAGGACGCCCAGAAGCGCGCGGCCTATGACCGGTTCGGGCACGCCGCTTTCGAAAATGGTGGCGGACGCGCGGGCGGTGGTTTCGGGCCTGATTTCAACTCGTCCATGTCCGACATCTTCGAGGACATTTTTGGCGACTTCATGGGTGGCGGACGCCGTGGCGGCGGTGGCGCTGCCCGCACCCGCGGCTCGGACCTGCGGTATAATCTCGAAATCAATCTCGAAGAGAGCTTTGAGGGTCGCACAGTCGAAATCGACGTGCCCACGCTGGCGGGCTGCGAGACCTGCGATGGCTCTGGCGCCAAGCCGGGCACCGGCACGCATACCTGTCGGCAGTGCAATGGACATGGCAAGGTGCGCGCTGCGCAGGGTTTCTTCACGATCGAGCGGACATGCCCGGTCTGCCAGGGACGCGGTCAAATGATGGACCAGCCCTGCACCGATTGCGGTGGCCAGGGTCGACGCCAGCAGAACCGCAAGCTGTCGGTGGATATCCCCAAGGGCATCGAAGACGGCACCCGTATCCGACTTGCCAATGAAGGCGAGGCCGGTGTTCGTGGTGGTCCTCCGGGCGATCTCTATATTTTTGTTTCCATCAAGCCGCACCAGCTATTCCAGCGCGACGGCGCGGATCTTTACGCGCGCGTGCCGATCGCCATGACAACGGCGGCGCTTGGCGGCGAGTTTGAAGTGCCAACACTCGACGGTGCGCGCGCCAAGGTGAAAGTGCCGGTGGGCACCCAGCCAGGCCAGCGCGTCCGGCTCAAGGGTAAAGGTATGCCGGTTCTGCGCAGCAAGGATGTCGGTGACCTCTACGTCCAGCTCGACATCGAGACGCCGCAGAACCTCTCCAAACGCCAGCGCGAACTGCTCGAAGAATTCGCCAGGCTCGAGACCGAAGAGACCAGCCCCAATTCGGGTGGCTTCTTCGATAAGCTCAAGAAAATGTTCGAAGTCTGATGTTTCGAGATCCAGGGCAGCAACCGGTTGATCCCGGGGCCCGCCCGGCGCCTGTCAATATGGGCAGGATCGAGATTGCCCTGGGATTTGATGACAACTTCTGGGCGCCGGCTTTTGCGACGATCCGGTCAGTTTGCCTAATGGCCGCAGCACCACAGCGCCTGCGGTTTCATCTCCTGTGCCAGGGGCTTTCCGACGCGCATCGCAGTGCTATTGCTAAGCTGAACGAAGAGCATCCGGTGGAGTTGGTCTTCATCGACCTCGACCAGTCTGCGATTTTTGCAGAATAGAATCGACGAATTTCCGCCCATACGGATGAAGCGCTTTCATCCCGTAATTTACGCCAGGCTTTTCCTGGGCGAGCTTGTCGACCCGAACGTCAGCCGGATCCTTTATCTCGACAGTGACACCATGGTGCGCACGACGCTCGATCCCTTGTTCGATATGAATCTCGAGGGCTTTGCAATCGCCGCAGTGCAGCAGCCGGATCGCATGCATTGTGTCGCCGGTCGCGATCTCAATACCCGCAAGGCCCTGTCGCTTGTTGAACCCTATTTCAACTCCGGCGTCATGCTGATCGACCTCGAACAGTACCGGAAAATGAACTTCCCGGAAAAGCTGTCCACGGTGAGCCGCGAAGAGCTGGCTCTCTTCTACTACGATCAGGACATCATCAATTTCTGTTTCCGTGGCAGAATTCTGGAATTGGCGCCGCGCTGGAACCTGCAGAACCCCGAACCGGCCAACGAAGCCTATAATCCACTGATCCTGCACTATTCCGCCGATGCCAAGCCGTGGGTCTTCTGGTCGCGCGTTGCGTTCAAAAAGACATACCGGCATGTCATGACCAATGCGCACTATTACCGTTATCGACGAGAGCGCATTGGCCGGATGGTCAGGAGGCTGCTGCGCCTCAAATAGCGCCTTGGTCGCCGCCTAGCCCGGCGGGACCTCGCTCATATCCATATGGAAATATTCCCAGACGTGGCCATCGAGGTCCGCGATGGCACGGGAATACATGAAGCCCAGGTCCTGGGCCTCACGGGTTTCACGCCCACCGGCCTTGAGCGCGGCTTCAGCGATGGCATCGACATCGGCGCGGCTGTCGCGGGTCAACGCATAGAGGGCTCCAGTCTGGGAATGCGCATCCGGAATGGGGTTGGACGAAAACTGCCGGAACTTGTCGTAGGTTAGAGCCATCACAAAAATGGTGTCGCTGATGACGATGGAGGCGGCGGTTTCGTCGGTGAACTGCGGGTTGTGATCAAATCCCAGCGCCTTGTAATAGGCCATCGTGGCCGGCAAGTCGCGCACGGGGAGATTGACGAAAATCATAGCGGGCATGATGGTCTCCTCAGGATCGGGTGAGCCTAGCCAATTGGCATTGCTTCGTCATTACAACGAACAAGGCGGGCCTGCTTCGACACACTATTTGCAGGAGACAGCATGAAGACGGCCCTCACCCTCTCCGGATCGATCCGAAAGGGATCCTATAACCGGCTCCTCCAGCAGCATATGGGCAAGAAGCTGGCAGAGGCAGGCGTCAAGGTCACGGAGCTAGACCTCGGTGATTTCGAGATGCCCATCTTCAACGAGGATCTCGAGGCCGAGCACACGCCGGACAGCGCCCGCGAACTGGCGGAGTTGTGGCGCAGCCACGACATCGTCTTCATAGCGACGCCTGAATACAATGGCGGCAGTGCGCCGCTGATGGTCAACACCATCACATGGCTCTCGCGCCAAAAGCCGTCCCCTTTTCGCCATGCCATATTCGGCATAGGCGGCGTCAGTTCAGGAAAGTACGGCACTATCTGGAGCCTCAGCCACCTCCGGGATTCACTGACCAAGGTGGGCGCCCTTATCGTGCCTACACTGTTGGGCATAGGACCTGCGAGCCAGGCTTTTGACGAGGCGGGCAACCCCGTCGAGAGATCAGTGATTGCAAAGGTAGATCAGATGGTCACCGAACTTACCCTGTTCAGTCGGGGATAGGCTCCCATGCGCGCGGTCTATCTCTCTCATCCCCAGGTGGAGATCAATCCGGCGGTTCCTGTGCCTCTTTGGAATCTGTCACAGGATGGTCGCGTCCGCGCTGAGGCCTTTGTCGCCGCGGCTGGCATTCCGAAAGGGACGGCCGTTTTCTCAAGTGGCGAAACAAAGGCGATTGAGTTCGCGGAGTTGATTGCAGCGGCGGCCGGCACACACGTCATCATCAACCACGAACTGGGCGAGAACGATCGCAGCGCCACGGGGTTCTTGCCACCATTGCTGTTTGAAGAAATGGCCGACCGGTTCTTCGCACACCCGGAAGAGAGCGTTCACGGCTGGGAACGCGCCATCGACGCCCAGGCGCGCATTGTCGCCAATGTCGGCGTCGCGCTGGAATGCATTGCCGAGGGCATGCCCGTAATTTTCTGTGGGCATGGCGGTGTCGGCACCCTGCTCAAATGCCACCTGGCCGAGCGACCCATCTCCCGCCGCGAGGACCAGGGCAATTTCGGTCATCGTGGCGGTGGCAACGCATTTTTGTTCGACATGGCACGCAGGGAATTGCTCAAGGACTGGACGCCGATGGAGCATGTCGGACCCGATTGGTTCAGATGACAGGCTTGCCCCCCTGAGGAATATAGTCTAGGCGAGGCCATCATCACATCGCGGGAGAACTCCATGGCTGGCCAGTTGATCGTGGGCCTCGACGTTTCAACGCGTGCGCGGGCCGAGGAAATCGTCTCGCTTCTGGGCGACAGCGTCGACTTCTATAAGATCGGCTATCAGTGCTTTTATGGCGCTGACGGGTTCGCACTCGGAAAAGCGCTGATTGCTGCGGGAAAGAAGGTCTTCTTCGATCTCAAGCTCCTCGATATCGACAATACGGTTGAAAAGGGTGTGGCAGCTTTCGCTGAAACCGGCGCCGCCATGCTGACCGTCCACGCCTACCCCAAGACCATGCATGCGGCCCAGAAGGCCGCCGAAGGCTCAGGGCTATGCGTTCTCGGCGTCACGGTCCTTACGTCGATGGATGATCAGGACGTCAAGGACGCAGGATATGAGCGGGACGCCGCTGGTCTCGTTGCGCTGCGCGCCCAGCAGGCGCGCGAAGCTGGCATTGGTGGTATCGTCGCCTCGCCCCATGAAGCAGAAATGGTGCGGACCATTGTCGGCCAGAAAATGGCTATCGTGACCCCGGGCATTCGGCCAGCGGGGAGCGCAAAGGGTGATCAGAAGCGGGTCATGGGCCCGGCAGAGGCGCTGGCCGCCGGCGCATCGCATCTCGTCGTCGCTCGGCCGATCATAGAGGCAGCCGATCCGGCAGAAGCGGCCCGGTCTATCCTTGCGGAGATGAATGGCAAGCGCGTGAGCTTTGCCTGAACTCGGGCAGAACAGAAAAATCAAAAAGCCCGGACCTCTCGTCCGGGCTTTTTTCTAGTCAGCCAGCCAGACCGTGCTGACGCGAAAGGTCAGAAAGATCGACCTGTGGGCGGGCCCCGATATGAGAGATGACTTCTGAGGCCGCAAGGCACCCGGTTTTGAGTGCCATTTCCGTTGTCTGGCCACGGGCAAGCCCCAGGAGGAAGCCGGAAGCGAAAAGATCGCCAGCGCCGGTGGCGTCCACGACATTGTCGACAGGGAATGCGGGGACCGAAATCACTTCGCCATTGACGATGGCCATGGCCCCGTCGGCACCCATGGTGATGGCGGCGACTTCAGCGTCCTTGGCAATCTCACGAACCGCCGTACCCAGATCGTCGGTTTCGTAGAGCGACTTCAGCTCATGCACATTGGCAAAGACGTAGTCGATCGTCTTGGAACGGATGAGATCGAGGAATTCGGGCCGGAAGCGATCGACACAAAATGGGTCGGAGAGGGTGAAGGCAGAGGCGCGCTCATGCTTGTGCGCAAAATGGGCCGCGCGGACGAAGGCCTTCTTGGCTTCCACCGGGTCCCAGAGAAAGCCTTCCATATAGGTGACCGCGGCGCCGCCGATCTCGTCTTCGAGAATGTCGCGTTCGGACAGCTCGTGGCATGCGCCAAGATAGGTATTCATGGTCCGCTCGCCGCCGGGCGAAACAAAGATCATGCAGCGCGCCGTAAGGGCACCGTTGACGAGGCGCGAGGTCGTATAGTGAACGCCCTGATCGCGCATATCGGTTTCAAAGACATCGCCCAGACCATCATCGGCGACCTTGCCGACAAAGGCAGCACGGCCGCCTAGCGAAGCAACACCTGCTGCCGTGTTCCCCGCCGAACCACCAGAACTCTGCTGTCGCGAGGCAGGCATGTTCTCATAGAGATAGGCTGCCCGATCGCTGTCGATGAGGTGCATGATGCCCTCAGTCATGCCTTCCCGCACAATGAAGCCGGGCTCGACGGGGGCGATAATGTCCACGATCGCATTGCCGATAGTCAGCACGTCGAAGCGGGTCTGGGTCATGGGAGAACGGTCCATGGGTTCGGAGAAAGGGCCGTAGGTCGGTGTAGAGCAGGACCCGGCTTTGGGCAACTAGAGGCTGTCGATGATCTCGGCGATCAGCGCTTCCATGTCTTCGCCGGCGCGGATGGCGATCTGGCCATCAAGGATGAGAACCGCGAGCCCATGAACCTTGGCCCAGGCCGATAACGCCTTGATGCGGTTCATTTGCCCGTCGCCCCCGACCGCAGAGCGCAGCGTTTCGAACGCCGCGTCGGCCGCCATTTTCAGACCTGGTCGCCCATCTTTCTTGAGATCGGGCGAAAACATGAGGCGAAAGAGGTTGGCATTATCCAGCGCGAAAAGAACGTAGGTCTTGCCCATGGCCACGAGCGGATCCGGCGGATTGGATGAAACGACCTCCTGCATGGCCGCAGCAAAACGCTGGAACCCGGTGACGGCCAGCGCCTCGAGCAATGCGGCGCGCGAATCGAAATGCCGATAGGGGGCGGCGGGCGACACGCCAACGACCCGCGCCAGGTCACGCAGGCTAAGGCCCGAAGCGCCCTCACGCGCCAGAATCTTGAGCGCTACTTCGATGATAGTCTGGCGAAGATTGCCGTGGTGATAGGGCGAATTGGATAATGTTGACATTGTTTACATATCCCTGAAGAATGTAAGCGCTGTCAACTTAAGAAGGCCACCAATATGGATTGGGATCTGGTCCTTGCTGCCGCGCACCACCTGGCGGTCTTCACGCTGGTTGGCATTTTTGCGGCAGAATTTGCCATGGTTCTCCCTGGACTTTCAGGGCAGCGCATTGGCCAGCTCGCCAAGCTGGATGCCGCTTATGGGTTGATGGCACTTATCGTCATCATTGTAGGCGCGTTGCGCGTGTTTCTCGGCGCGATTGATGCCGGATATTACCTCAGCAATTTCGCATTCTGGGCAAAGATGGCGGCGTTTCTCGCCATGGGGCTTCTCACCATACCGCCAACCATCGCGATCCGGCGTTGGATGAAGACCGCTGGCAACGCGACCGATTACGTCCCGCCCGAGGAGGAGATCACTGCCAGTCGCCGATATCTCCATATTCAGGCTGGGGTGCTGCTGCTGATCCCAATCTTTGCCGCAGCCATGGCGCGCGGCTATGGCGGCTAAGCGCGGGGCAGGGGTGTCTTGGGTTCAAAGAGACACCACTCAGCAATCGGGCAGCGCCAGCATTCGGGCTTGCGGGCCTTGCAGATATAGCGACCATGCAGGATCAGCCAGTGATGGGCATGGAGCATGAAGCGGTCGGGCACCATTTTCTCCAGCGCCTTTTCAACCTCCAGCGGCGTCTTGCCGGGGGCAAGCCCCGTACGGTTGCCAACGCGGAAGAGGTGTGTGTCGACGGCAATGGTCGGCTGCTTGAAATAGATGTTGAGGACGACATTGGCCGTCTTTCGGCCCACCCCGGGCAGCGCCTCAAGTGCTTCGCGATTGGCCGGCACTTCGCCGCCATGATGATCGATCAGCATCTGGCTCAACGCGTAAACATTCTTGGCCTTGCCGCGATAAAGCCCAATGGTCTTGATCAGTTCGGTGATCTGTTCAACACCCAAGGCGACCATGGATTGCGGATCGGGCGCGAGTTCAAAAAGACGTTTGGTCGCCTTATTGACCCCGACGTCCGTTGCCTGCGCAGAGAGCACGACGGCCACAAGGAGTGTAAAGGCGTTGATATAGTCGAGCTCACCTTTGGGCTCTGGCTCGATTTCATGAAAGCGTGCAAAGATCGCCTCGGCATCTGCGGCTTTTAATCTCTTCACTTTTTTGGCCGCTGCCATTCTCTCGCCCTCGAATCTCTGCCAGTATTTCGCGGAAGTGAGCACACCGATGCAAGTCACCACAACCCAGCCCCTGTTCTCCGCGACATTGCGGCCTGAAAAGTCGCTGTCGTCCGCCGGCGGCTGGATTGCACTTGTGCTCGCGGTCATCGTCACGACGCCGCTTATGATCGCCGTGCCGAACCTCCTGGTGCCGGGTCTCATTGCCATTGTTCTCGCAGGCGCCACCCTGATCTGGCTTGGCCGTCGTCAGGCTGATCGCCGCAAGGTCAGCCAGGTTATTACCCTCTGGCCTGAGGAGTTGGAAATCACCTCGACCGGGCAGGGTGTCGACCGCACCATGCAGCGACACGAGATCGGCTCGGTCCGCCTGCGGCTTGAACGCGACCATTTTGAGCGCACGACCGGCGTCTTCCTCCGCCACGCTACCGGTGAACTGGAACTGGGCCCATTCTTGTCGGTGGAAGACAAGACCAGCTTTGCGCGCGCTTTCGGCGCCGCACTTCGCCAGGCACGCCGGAACAGCTGAGGCGTGTCAATTTCGGGTCGCCCCTACTTTTGGCCTCGCCTACAGTCGCGGCAAAAGACCACGGAAGACCCGCGATGAACCACCTGCTCAGCCTTGCCCCAGAGACCGATTACGACACGATCCGCGCTGCCATTCGCTATCTCAGCGAGAACGGTCCGGATGAGGTTGATCTTGCCCGCTTCGCACGCGCCCTGGGACTGACCGAACGGCAGCTGACTGACCTTTTCCGCCGCTGGTGTGGCCTCTCGCCAAAGAGTTTCGCGCAGGCGGTGGCGCTTGATCACGCCAAGTCCCTACTGCGCAACCAGGCGAGCGTTCTCGATACCACTTATGAGATCGGGCTTTCTTCGACCTCGCGGCTCCATGACCTATTCGTCGCCTATGAGGCCATGCCCCCGGGTGTTTTTCGCGCTGGCGGCGCAGGGATGGACATGATCTGGGGCGTTGCCCCATCGCCCTTTGGCCTCGCTGTCGTCACCGCAACCGAATACGGAATCTCTGGCCTAGGCTTTGCTGATGCTGACATCAGCGTTGAGGAAGCTTTCGCTGACCTTGCCAACCGATGGCCAAATGCCCGCTTCACCCGTGACGACGCCCGCGTCGCGCCGATGGTGGCACAGATTTTTGACCCCGAGCGATGGTCGTCGGAGCAGCCGGTGCGCGTTGTGCTGATCGGAACGGATTTTGAGGTCAAAGTCTGGGAGACATTGCTCAAGATCCCGGTGGGTAAGGCCGTGACCTATTCAAGCGTCGCCCATCATATCGGCAAGCCCACAGCTTCCCGCGCCGTTGGTGCCGCTGTCGGGCGCAACCCGATCAGCTTTGTCGTTCCTTGCCACCGGGTGGTCGGCTCGTCCGGTGCGCTGACCGGTTATCACTGGGGTGTCCCGCGCAAGCGTGCCATTCTTGGCTGGGAAGCCGGGGTGATTTCTGCGGCCCATTGACCGCAAGTTTCACGTGAATCCTCAAAAAAGAAGGCCCCCGGTGATCTCCGGGGGCCTCGTTATTGCACCGATTAGAGCGTCACGCGCTCTTCCATCTTACCGTCGGCGCCAATCTTGTAGATGGTCGGTTCGCCGGTACCGATCTCGCGAGCGAGGATTTCGTCAGGGGTGAGGCCTTCAATCGCCATCACCAGCGCGCGGAGTGAATTGCCGTGGGCGGCGATCAGCACGGTCTTGCCAGCCTGCAGCAGCGGCAGAATTTCGGCGTTGAAATAGGGGACGGTACGGTCGGCTGTGTCCTTGAGGCTTTCGCCGCCCGGAGGCGGGACGTCAAAGCTGCGACGCCAGATATGGACCTGTTCCTCGCCCCACTTGACGCGCGCATCGTCCTTGTTGAGGCCGGAAAGGTCGCCGTAATCGCGTTCATTGAGCGCGACATTGCGGGTGATGGTGACGTTGAGAATACCCATCTCTTCCAGCATCAGATCGAGCGTGTGCTGGGCGCGACGGAGAGCCGAGGTGTAGAACACTTCCGGCACGATGCCGGCCGCCTTGAGGGCCTGGCCGGTGGCGCGCGCTTCGCCAATACCCTTTTCGGTCAGGTTCGGATTGCGCCAGCCGGTGAAGAGATTTTCGAGGTTCCATTCGCTCTGGCCATGGCGAACGAGAATGAGCGTGCCGGTCATGTGATGTTCCTAGCGTTCAGTCATTGAGGCCGAGAACATCGGCCATGGAGTAAAGGCCCGCAGCCTGACGCTGGGCCCATAGCGCTGCCTTGACGGCGCCGTTTGCGTAAATCGTTCGATCCTGTGCGCGGTGCGTCAGCTCGATCCGCTCCGACTGCCCGGCCAGGATCACCATGTGATCGCCGATGACATTGCCGCCGCGCAGCGTAGCAAAGCCGATCGTCCCCGTTTCGCGGGCGCCGGTATGGCCATCGCGCACCCGCACGGAATTATCCTTGAGCGAGATGTTGCGGCCCTTAGCTGCGGCTTCACCAAGCATCAGAGCCGTACCCGAGGGGGCATCGACCTTGAGGTTGTGGTGCATCTCGAGGATTTCGACGTCGTAATCCGCCAGCGCTGCGGCTGCCTTTTCGACGAGGACCGCCAGCGCCACCATGCCAGGCGAAAAGTTGCCGGACTTGACGATGCGGGCGCCAGCTTTTGCAGCGGCGGCAATGGCGGCTTCGTCTTCATCGGTGCAGCCGGTGGTGCCGATGATGTGGACGAGACCACGCGCTGCTGCCTGTTGGGCAATGGAAACACTTGCCGCCGGCGCGGTGAAATCAATGATGACATCGGCCTGGGCCAAAAGGGCAGGGGCGTCGTCGGTGATAGCGACGCCGAGCTCGTCAATACCCGCGACGAGGCCAGCGTCTTTCCCGAAGGCGGGCGCGCCAGAACGGTCGAGGGCGCCAACCAGAACAAGATCAGGATGGGCGGCCACGGCGCGCACATTGGCGACGCCCATGCGGCCGCTCGCGCCAGCAACGATGGTGCGCAATTGCGTCATGCTGAAATCTCTCCCGGAAAACTCACTCGCCTATAGCAGCGCCTTGGCCTCAGGCCAACACTGGTACAGCGCCCATGACGCTGTTACGATTTGCCAAAAGAAAAAAGGGAACGGATGCGAGCATGACGCTCACCAATGTGCTGGCAGGCATCGCCGTGGAGGATATCGGCCTCTCGCTGGTCTGGTACGAATATCTCTTCGGACGCCCCGCCGATGCGCGCCCGATGAATGACGTGGCAGAATGGAAACTGCCTGGCGGTGGCTGGGTCCATGTAAGGACCGATCTTGATCGGGCAGGGGCAAGCGTCGCCATGATCATCGTCGATGATCTTACTGAAGAGCTTGAGCGACTGGAAATGTATGGGGTCAAACCCGTCGCAAAATCCATCGGCGACTTTTTCAAAACCGCCAAGCTGCGGGATCCCGACGGCAATCTGATCATTCTCAGCCAACCACAGCCCGGGACTTATTGACCCCGCCAGGGGGTCAAAGCCGACGGAGTCTTACCTCCTCGACCCGATGATCCTTGCCCTTGGTGAGGATAAGGTCCGCCCGACCGCGCGTCGGGAGCACGTTCTCGAGCAGGTTGGGAAGGTTGATGGTCTCCCAGACATTACGGCCAAATTCGCCTGCCTCGCTTTCGCTCAGTTCAGCGAACTTGCGGAAAAACGACGTCGGATCCCGGAAGGCGGTTTCGCGCAGCCGGAAGAACCGTGTCAGATACCAGTCGCGCAGGTCGTCCACATCGGCGTCGATATAGATCGAAAAATCGATGAAATCGGAGGCAAAGAGGATCGGGTCCCCGTTCGCCGGCAATTCCCCCGGCTGAAGAATGTTGAGCCCTTCAACGATCAGGATGTCCGGCCGGTCAACGATGATCTCCTCGCCCTCGACCACGTCATAGACAAGGTGGGAATAAACCGGGACCTTCACCGGGACCTTGCCCGACTTTATGTCGGAGAGAAAGTTGATCAGCCGCGTCCGGTCATAGCTTTCAGGGAAACCCTTGCGTCCCATAATGCCGCGCTCTTCGAGCACCTTGTTGGGATAGAGAAAACCGTCCGTCGTGATGAGATCGACCTTGGGATTGGACGGCCAGCGCGAGAGCAGGGCCTGGAGGATACGGGCGGTGGTCGATTTGCCGACAGCAACCGATCCAGCAACGCCAATGATGAAGGGGACCTTGGCATCGGGCGAGCGGAGGAACCGGCTCGACACCCGATGAAGACCCTGAATGGCCTCGACATAATAGGAAAGCAGACGCGAGAGCGGCAGATAGATCTCTTCCGCTTCGGCAAGGGAAATCGGGTCCGACAGGGAGCGGAGACGCTCAATGTCAGCAGCGTCAAGGGTCATCGGCTGGCCGTTGCGGAGAAGACTCCACTCGGCCTTTGAGAAGGTACGATAGGGGTCGGCGACGCTGCGGCGGACCATCAGCTGTCCTTCCGCGAGGCTTTTTCGGCCAGGCCCGATTGAGCGGTCCGCCGATCCAGTTCGGCCATAACATTGGCCAGCGGCAGATTGGACGCCTTGAGGACGACCAGCAGGTGATAAAGGACGTCGGCGCTTTCCTTGGTCAGCTCTTCGCGGTCGCCGGTCACGGCCGCGATCACGGCTTCGGTCGCTTCCTCACCAAGCTTCTGGCTGACCTTGTTGATGCCGCGCGAAATCAGCTTGGCGGTGTAGCTTTCCTCAGGCGAGGCAGCAGCCCGCAGCGCGATGCGCTGATCGAGTTCTTCCAAAGTCATCGGGGACGTCTCCTCACCCACCGCGTGCGTTCGGCATAAATCACGAAAACCACTGGCGCGTCACCAGCAACCTTCGACTTAAAGCGTCTCTAACGCATCCATGCGCATGGCGATGCCGTGATCCATCATGTAGCGCTTGGCTTCAGGAATGGTGAAAGTGCCAAAGTGGAAGATCGATGCGGCCAGCACAGCGCTGGCGTGGCCTTCGGTAACGCCTTCCACCAAATGCTGCAGCGTACCAACACCGCCCGATGCGATCACCGGCACTTCAACGCTGTCGGCAATGGCGCGGGTCAGTTTCAGATCAAAGCCGGATTTGGTGCCGTCGCGGTCCATGGAAGTGACGAGCAGTTCGCCTGCGCCGCGTTCCACCATCTTGTGCGCGAACTCCACGGCATCAATGCCGGTCGGCTTGCGGCCACCATGGGTGAAAATTTCCCAGCCTTCGCCACCATCGCTGCGCTGCTTGGCATCGACCGACACAACGATGCACTGATTGCCGAACTTGTCGGCCGCGCGGGCGATGAAATCGGGGTCGTTCACCGCAGCTGAATTGATCGCGACCTTGTCGGTACCGGCGAGCAGGAGCTTGCGGATATCGTCGACGCTGCGCACCCCGCCGCCGACGGTAACCGGCATAAAGCAATGTTCTGCCGTACGGGCGACCACGTCGAAGATCGTATCGCGGCCTTCATGGCTCGCGGTGATGTCGAGGAAGGTCAATTCATCTGCGCCAGCGGCATCATAGGCCATGGCCGCTTCAACCGGGTCGCCGGCATCCACGAGATCGACAAACTGCACACCCTTGACCACACGGCCACCAGCTACGTCCAGGCAGGGAATGATACGCGTCTTGAGGCTCATGCCTGCTCCGATTTCTGCCGCCGCGCAAAAGCGACGCGATGAATGATGAGTAATACAAGCCACACGATCAGCGCACCACCCGCCAGAGGCAGGGTGGCCAGCAGGAACCATGTGAGCACGAACATGGAATAAAGGGCACCGCCCCAGTCGCTGCCGCCGATCATGCAGACGCTCTGCGTACCTTCATTGAGCGTACAGCCATTTGCGCTGGCAATAGCTTCAGACACCACGGCCCCCAGAAGCGGCGTGATACCGAAGAGCACGATCAGGATCAGCAACACGCCATAGAGACGCCAGGGGAACCGCTTCGTCTTCACGGCTTGTGCCTCTGCTGCCGACGATAGACCAGCCAGTGCGCCAGAAGGGCCACGAACCAGGCCCCCAGGGCCAGGGCACCCACGACAAAGGGCGTCAGCACCAGCCAACCCAGCACACCCCAAGAGGCCATGAGGTCTGTGAGCTCAACGGTCGGACCGGTATTGCCCGAATTGAGGAAAACCAGCGCAATAGCAGGCGACAAGGTGAAGACCATGATCAGCACCAGCATGATCACATAGGTAAGCCAGGGGAAGCGTTGCTGCCCCTTTGCCATCAGGCTGCTGCCTTCAGCAGAGCCAGTGCTTCACGTGAATCAATCCGGCCATCATAGAGCGCGCGGCCTGAGATCGCGCCTTCGAGCACCTGATATTCCGGCTGCGTCATGCGTTCGATGTCGGCCATGGAGGCGAGGCCGCCAGAGGCGATTACCGGGATGGAGGTGGCGCGGGCCAGTTCCAGCGTTGAATCCCAGTTGATGCCAGCCAGCACGCCGTCGCGGTCGATATCGGTATAAATGATCGCCGCCACACCAGCGCCTTCAAAACGCTTGGCCAATTCGATGACCGAAAGCTCGGACGTTTCGGCCCAACCTTCGACCGCCACCATGCCGCCGCGCGCGTCGATGCCCACGGCCACCTGACCGGGCCATTTGGCTGCTGCTTCCTTGACCAGCGCCGGGTCGCGCACGGCAACCGTGCCGAGGATGACGCGGGCGAGGCCCTTGTCGAGCCAGGATTCGATATGGCCGAGATTGCGGATGCCGCCGCCCAGCTGGACGGGGAAGTTCACGGTCTTGAGGATTTCCTCGACAGCGCCGCCATTGACGCTCTGGCCGGCAAAGGCGCCGTTGAGGTCGACGACGTGCAGATATTCAAAGCCTTGATCTTCGAACGACTTGGCCTGTGCAGCAGGATCATCATTGAAGACGGTCGCCTGGTTCATGTCGCCCAGCTTGAGGCGAACGCACTGGCCGTCCTTGAGGTCAATGGCAGGAAAAAGGATCACGGCGTCCACCCCAGAAAGTTTTCAATCAGTTTCAAGCCCAGTGCCTGGCTCTTTTCCGGGTGGAACTGGGTACCAAAAATATTGTCGCGACCAACGCAGGCGGTGAAGGAACCACCATATTCCGTGGTCGCAAGAAGATGCGCGTGATCGTCCGTCCGAAGGTGATAGGAGTGGACGAAATAGGCGTGTAGGCCGTCGGGGCCGTCCTCAATGCCTTCGAGAAGCGCGTGCTTCTGGGTGAAGGTCACCGTGTTCCAGCCCATATGCGGGATCTTCAAGGCGGCGTCGCTGGGGGCCATTTTTTCGACAGCGCCCGGAATCCAGCCCAGACCCTTTGTGATGGTCTTTTCGCGGCCTTCGCTAGCGAGAAGCTGCATGCCGACGCAGACGCCGAGGAAGGGCGTGCCGCCCCGGATCACCTTTTCGTCGAGGACTTCGACCATACCGGCGACGCCATCAAGGCCTGCCTTGCAGTCGGCAAAGGCACCAACGCCGGGCAGCATGATGCGGTCTGCCTTGCGTACGATTTCCGGGTCGCTGGTGACGATAACCTGATGCCCCTGACCCAGCTCACCAGCGACGCGCTCAAAGGCCTTTGCGGCCGAGCGCAGGTTTCCTGCGCCGTAGTCGATGATGGCAATGGTGCTCATGGGCAGCTTCCTACCAAGTGACGAGTGTGGGGCAAAATGCACCACACTCTCGATGTCATCCCGGCTTTAGTCCCGGGATCCATCTCCAGATTTCAGGATGGGCCCCGACAGCGAGCCGAGGGCGACATTCCGTGGCTGAGGCTGAATTAGTGCAAAACGCCCAGCAGGGGAAGGGACGGCGGACTTAAAGCGTCCCCTTGGTGCTGGGCACGCGGTCAGCCTGACGCGGATCGATCTCGACAGCCTCGCGCAGCGCGCGCGCAACGGCCTTGAACATGGACTCGGCCAGATGGTGGTTGTTGTCGAAATAGAAGTTTTCAATGTGGAGCGTGATGCCCGCATTGATCGCGAAAGCCTGGAAGAATTCGCGGAAGAGCTCGGTGTCGATGTCACCGATCTTGTTCTGCGAGAAGTCAGCCTTGAAGACGAGGAAGGCGCGTCCGGAAACGTCCAGCGCTGCGCGGGTCAGCGTGCCATCCATCGGCAGGTCACAGCTGGCGTAACGACGAATACCCTTCTTGTCGCCGAGGGCATCCTTCATGGCCTGACCCAGCGCGATACCGACGTCTTCCACCGTGTGGTGGAAGTCGATGTGCAGGTCGCCTTTGCAGGTGACATCCATGTCAATCAGCGAGTGCCGCGACAGCTGATCGAGCATGTGATCGAAAAAGCCCACGCCGGTCTTCATCGAATGCGCGCCGGTGCCGTCGAGATTGATCGAGACGGCGATCTCGGTCTCGTTGGTCTTGCGGGCGATGGTGGCGGTGCGCATGGTCTGTCTCCGAAATACCGGGGCTGACTAGCAGATTAGGCCACAAGCTTAAAGATGGCGTTGCGTCCCGAGAGCGCCACATTGGTCAATGAGCATCACACTATCCAAACTGGTCCGGATGTCATCATGCGCCTTTCCATCGTTTTGCTCGCTGCGCTCAGCCTCACATCACCCGCCCTCAGCCAAAGCCGGGAAGCCTGCGAAATGGCGAGCGCGGAACTGCTGACCACTGTCCTGGGTGCGGAGCACGAAATCTATGAAATGCAAAACCCATCACCCGGCATCAGTTTCTGCGCCTGGAAAGGTGAGGGCGACAAAATCCTCAACATCCATTCAGTGACAGCCGAAGGTGAGGGGGTTGACCAGGACGCCGCCGTCGAGGGCTTCAACATCTATCTGGCGACCAGGAAAGAGCAGCTGCCCGACTATGTCCGCGAACTCGATGGACCCTGGCAGTCCGCCTATATCATGGAGGATGCCAATGAGGAGACGAACCCGGATCGCGCCTTCAGCGTCAGTTTCATCAACATGGGGGATACGGTCACGGTCCAAACCGCCTTCATTGATCGGGAGACGGCGATTTTGATCGCCCAAGAAGTCGCTGAAGGCATGTAACACTGGGGCCCGGCACCGTTGCAATCGCTGCAGGGGACCCTAAATAGTACTCAACAGTTCGGAGTACCTCCCCCATGAGTGATAACAATTTTCCTGGCTGGCACGGGACAACGATTGTCTCCGTCCGCAAGGGCAACAAGGTCGTGGTTGCCGGTGACGGCCAGGTCTCGATGGGCCCCACCGTGATGAAGCACGGCGCCAAGAAAGTCCGTCGCCTCGCCGGCGACAAGGTCATCGGTGGCTTTGCCGGTTCGACCGCCGACGCCTTTACGCTGTTTGAGCGCCTCGAAGCCAAGCTGGAGCAATATCCCAACCAGCTGATGCGCGCGGCCGTCGAGCTCGCCAAGGACTGGCGCACCGACCGCTATCTGCGCAAGCTCGAAGCCATGATGATCGTCGCCGACAAGAGCGATACCCTGGTGCTCACCGGTAATGGCGACGTCTTGACCCCGGACCATGGCGTCATCGCCATTGGCTCGGGCGGCAATTATGCCCATTCGGCTGCGCTGGCCCTTCATCAGGCAACCGAACTTGATGCCGAGGAAATCGCCCGCCGCGCGATGAAGATTGCTGAAGAGATCTGCGTCTACACCAATGGCAATGTGACGGTCGAAACCATCGAGCTTGAGGCGTGAGTTTTTCCATCCGACGCCTGGGGCCCGAGGATGCCGACGCCTATCGTGCAATCAGGCTCGAGGCGCTGGAAAATCATCCCGAGGCGTTCCTCAGCTCGGCTGAGGGATTTGCCCAGAAGCCGATGGACGAGATCAAAGCGGCGCTGGAAACCCTGGCCGTCTTTGCCGTGCAATTGCCGGACGGCTCGCTGGGTGGGGTTGCAGCGTTCCTTGCCGCCGAAGGGCTTAAGGAGCGACACAGGGGCTGGCTAATCCAGGTCTATGTGAAGCCTGAACTTCGCGGTGCGGGTGTCGCCGAAACGCTGGTCAATCACGTGATAGATCACGCGAAAAACCACGTGCTGCAGATCCATCTCGGCGTCTGGTCGGAAAACCTGCCGGCGCTGAAACTCTATCAAAAGCTGGGCTTTTCCATCTATGGCACCGAGCCCCGCTATCTTTTCGTGAACGGTCGATTTGTCGACGAACACCTGATGGTGCGCTTCCTGGATAAGGCACCTGGAGAAGAACAATGAGCGAAACCAATTTTTCCCCCCGCGAGATCGTCAGCGAACTCGACCGCCACATTGTGGGTCAGGCTGACGCCAAGCGCGCCGTCGCCGTGGCGCTGCGCAATCGCTGGCGGCGCCAGCAGCTTCCTCCAGAGCTACGCCGCGAAGTGACGCCGAAGAACATTCTGATGATCGGACCGACGGGTGTGGGTAAGACCGAGATTTCCCGGCGCCTTGCTCGTCTGGCGCAGGCTCCCTTCGTCAAGGTGGAAGCCACCAAGTTCACCGAAGTTGGCTATGTCGGCCGCGATGTCGAGCAGATCGTGCGCGATCTTGTTGAAGCCGGGATCACCGTGCTCCGCGACAAGCGTCGCCGCGATGTGCAGGCGCAGGCCCATCATAATGCCGAAGAACGCGTGCTCGACGCTCTGGTCGGCACCTCGGCTACGCCGTCGACCCGCGACAGCTTCCGCAACAAGCTGCGCAACAATGAGCTCGACGACAAGGAAATCGAGATCGAGATGACGCCCTCGCCGGGTGCTGGCGGATTTGAAATCCCCGGCATGCCCAATGGCGGCATCGGCATGATCAACCTCTCGGACATGTTCAAGCAGGCCATGGGCGGACGCGGGGTCAAGCGCAAGATCAAGGTCAAGGATGCTTATGAGCCGCTGATCGCTGAAGAAGCCGACAAGCTGCTCGATCAGGATCAGCTCAAGACCGAAGCCATCGAGCTGGTCGAGAACCACGGCATCGTCTTCATCGACGAGATCGACAAGGTTGCCGCCCGCGAAGGTGGCGTCCAGGGCGGCCCTTCACGCGAAGGCGTGCAGCGCGACCTCCTGCCGTTGATCGAAGGGACAACCGTTGCGACGAAATATGGCCCGGTCAAAACCGACCATATTCTCTTCATTGCATCGGGCGCCTTCCACGTCTCCAAGCCTAGCGATCTCCTGCCCGAACTGCAGGGTCGCCTGCCGATCCGTGTCGAGCTCAAGGCGCTGACCCGCGAGGACTTTATCGGCATTCTGAGCGACACCGAGGCAAGCCTTATCAAGCAATATGTGGCGCTGATGAGCACCGAAGGGGTGACCCTCTCGATCACGCAGGACGCAATCGAGGCGATTGCCGACGCGGCCGTGACCGTCAACGCGTCTGTCGAAAATATCGGCGCCCGTCGCCTGCAGACCGTGATGGAACGGCTGGTCGAGGAAATTTCCTTCGACGCGCCGGATCGCGCCGGTCAGACCATCACCATCGATGCAGCCTTCGTACGCGAGAAGGTGGGTGTCCTGGCTGGCGACACTGACCTCAGCAAGTTCGTGCTTTAAGCGAACTACCCAGCATGCTTCAGCACCCCGGACTGGTTCCGGGGTGTTTTGTTTCCGGGCTAGGAACGCTTTCGCCCCGCGCGACGCATCAGCTCATCGCGGAGGAATTTGAGGTCTTCGGCATCCAGGCGTTCGATATTGTCGCGCAGGCGGTTGGTGAGCTCGGTGGCTTCCGGCACGAGGCCGCCCGTATCGATGGTTACCTTGGGATCGGAGATCTCTGCGAGCCGCTGCAGTTCTTCAGCTTCATCCCAGATGACATTGAAAAAGGCGATGATGCGATGGAGAAGGAAACTGGTCGGCTGGCCGCGTTTGCCATGTTCAAGCGCTGACAGGTAAGCGCTGGATACATTGAGCGCTGCCGCCATTTCCTTGAGCGAAATGCCACGCGCGTCACGCATGGCCCTGAGTTTGGCGCCAAGCGGGGTCATTTGCGGCGCAAGCGCACATACCATGCGCCCTCCCCACCATGACCGCGTGCGGCCAGGCTCCAGCCAGATACAAGATTGGAAAGGCCCGGTTCAGATAGCCAGATGGGCAGCATGGTCCGCAAAATTCCCCTCTCGCTCATGGCTGCAATATAGTCGTTGTCGGTCTTAATCCCCTTGCCGGTAATGACCAGGATCGTCCGATCGCCGCGCGCCACCCGGGCGCCAATGTAGCGATGCAGCGCTTCACGCGCTTCGACCTGCGTCATACCGTGAAGATCAATGGTGCCATCAATCTCGATCCTCCCGCGGCGGACCTTTTTATGGATCGCCGGGTCCACCGCCTTGTCGGGCACCGGCGCCGGTGAGGTGGGCGGCTGGTAAGCCGGCAGGAATGGCTTCCCGGGCTTCAGCGGTTTTGGCGGCTTCTTGATCTGGGGTTGGGGTTCGGGCTCCGGCACGGGCAGGGTGCCGTGGCCCTGTTTCAGGAGCCCCTTGCGGCGCAGGGGCTCAACCGTTGCGGACACACTGGTCCACAAATGAAAGTCATGCGGCAGGCGCCTGATATCGCGCTTGGACATGGAAGGCGCCTGCCAAAGAGTTTAGTCGAGCTGGCTCGTCGCGATGACCTTCCAGTTCGGGTCGCGCGATTTCGGGTTGCGCGCAAAGGTCCATTCGTCCGCAATAACCTGAATCTGATCAGGATTGCCTTCGACCAGATTGCCGTCAGCATCGCGGGTGGCCGACACAACTTCCGCCTGGAAGCGAACGGTGACCAAAACGTTCTTCTTGTCGTAGTCCGCCTCGGTGATGTCGACCTTGGGCAGGCCGACAAAGGTGAAGTCGACCTTCTGGCCAGCGGCTTCACGGTCAGCGATGGCGCGCTGGAAGCTTTCGAAAATGTCCTTATCGAGGAGGTTCTTCAGCGTCTGGCGATCGCCTTCAGCATAGGCGGTCACGATCATCTCGTAAGCAGCCTTGGCGCCTTCGAGGAATGACTTGGGCGTAAAGGTCGGGTCGGCGGCGGCGACAGCCTTGAGGCCATTTGCCAGACCCTCATCACCATGCGACGCCTGCTCGATTTCCGCCTCAAGCTTTCGGGCGCGGCGTTCATCGTCCAGATCAGGTTGCGCCGCACGCGGACGCAGGGGCACCACCGTGTCGTCGTTCTGCGCCGCCTTTTCAGTCGGTGTTGACCGCGAACGATCGATTGGTGGACGCTCATTGCCGGTGCGCGAACCCAGGACCGACCGCATCCTGAACAGCACAAAGACCGCGACAACGATGGCAATCAGGGTGGGCAGATCGAGAAAATCGTCCATGTAGCAGGTACCTTGCGCGGAAAACGTCGACAAATTTGCATTGAGGCGCTCGTTCCGCGCCGTAGGTCGCCTATATATAGGCAAAGCTTTAGCTCAAAACCAGTTCACCCCGGGTCAAGTTGCGTTTTTCCGCACGGCCCTCGCAATTGAGGACTAAACCCTTGGCCCGATTTGTCGCCCTCGGCTTTCTTATCCTGCCATTGATCGAGATCGCGCTGTTCATCATGGTCGGTCGCGCCATTGGCGTGCTGCCCACACTGGCACTGATCGTGGCTGCGGCCATTGGAGGAGGGCTCCTCCTGCGCCATCAGGGGCTCGGTGTTGTGTCGAGGCTGCGGAATAATGTCAGCGCGGGCACCATCCCTGGCCGCACAATGATGGACGCCATGCTGATCGGCGTCGCTGCAATCCTTCTGGTTCTGCCCGGTTTTCTCAGCGACGTGGTCGCGCTGGCACTGCTGATCCCGCCGGTGCGCGGGTGGATTTTTGACGCTTTGGCATCGCGGGTGCGCGTTGTTGAAACAAGCACCTCCTATTATCGACATGCCGACCCGGCCACCGGCCAAGTAACGAAACAACCGGTCATTGACCTCGATGACGATGATTGGCGCACCGACCGCCAATAGGCCTCGACTTGTCCGCTGCGACCAAAAGTGCTAGCCCAGCGGCCAGAATTTCTAGCGTTTGAGCAATCTAAAGGACCGAATAATGGCCGACGACACCCAGGGCACAGCAGCACCGCAGCCCGGCACCGCGCCTGCTCCCAGCATGACCCTGATGGGCCAGTATATCCGTGACCTCTCCTTCGAGAATCCGGGTGCTCCCAATTCGCTGCTCGCTGGTGGCGGCAATCCTGCCTTCAACGTTTCCATCTCGGTTGGCGTCAAGAAGCAGAGCGACGAAGTCTATGCCGTTGAGCTGACGCTCAATGCCAAGGCCAACCGCGAAGAAACTGTGCTGTTCAATGTCGAGCTCGTCTATGGCGGCATCTTCCGCCTCAAGAACGTGCCGGAAGCCCAGCTGTCGCCGCTGCTGATGATCGAGTGCCCGCGTTTGGTCTTCCCCTTCGCGCGTCAGGTTCTCGCCAGCGTGACCCAGCAGGGCGGCTTCCCGCCGCTGATGATGGAACCGGTCGATTTCTCGGCCATCTATCGCCAGAATCTGGCCAAGCTTGCTGCCGCTCAGCAGGGCAATGCTGCTGCTGCACCAGCTGCGGCGCCGGAAGGCGACAAGCTCAACTGAGCCTGAGCGGACAATACCCAAGAAAAAGCCCCGGTTTCCCGGGGCTTTTTTATTCAGCTGCTTCGCTCACCGCATATTTGTTCCAGATGGCGTTGTCTCCCATCTTGGCCATGAACGCAGCATGGGCCTCTGCCTCGGTGGGCGAAATCCGGGACGGCAGAGGATTTGGCCTCTGCGCAACAACCACGCGCGTCTGGACGGGTCCCGCGGTTTCGGTTTCCACCTCGGCCACGAGCGCCAGGCTAACCTGCTTGCCGCCGATAAGCTCGAGATAGACCTCGGCAAGGATCTCACTATCAAGAAGCGCGCCGTGCAGCGTCCGGCGGGAATTGTCGATTCCATAATGCTTGCAGAGCGCATCAAGGCTCACGCGAGCGCCCGGATGCTTCTGGCGCGCCAGCATCACGGTATCGATCACCTCATTCGTGAGCGTCTTGTAGCCGGCATTGGTCAGCTGGGCATTGAGAAACCCCATGTCGAAGGGGGCATTGTGAATGATCAGCGTGGCATCGCCGATGAATTCGAGAAAGGCATCCGCGACTTCGGTGAAGACGGGCTTATCGGAAAGAAACTCTTCGCTGAGCCCGTGCACCCGGAAGGCTTCTTCCGGCATGGACCGCTGCGGGTTGATATAGACGTGGAAATGCTTGCCGGTCGGGATGTGATTGATCAGCTCGACACAACCGATTTCCACCAAACGGTCCCCGCCCTGTGGCGAGAGGCCCGTGGTTTCGGTATCGAGCACAATTTCCCTGATCATCCGGTCTTCCGTTTTTCCCGCAGCTCGGCCACCAGAGCGGCCACTTCGGCATCAATCTCTGCCATGGGCCGAGACGTATCGAAGAGATAGGTGGCTCTCTTCTTCTTTTCGGCCTGCGGCATCTGCCGGGCAAGCAAGGTCTCGAGCTTTTCCACGGTCATGCCGGGACGCGCCAGAATGCGCTCGCGCTGGATGTCATCATCAACAAAGGTCACGGCGACGGCATCAAAGCCATAGTCCCCGCCGCTCTCAAACAGCAGGGGAACCTCCACGGCAGCAACGGCATGACCCGCGGCCTCTGCGTCCACCCGGAACTGCGCGATCTTCTTCCGCACAAGCGGATGAACGACGGCCTCGAGCTTCTTGAAATCTGTGGGTTCGGCGGCAAGCCTCTTTGCCAGCTCCTGCCGATCAATGACGCCATCGCGAGTCACGCCCGGGAATATGCCTTCGACCGGCTCGACTGCTTCTCCCGCATAAAG